>NZ_BSBO01000030.1:0-54584 GCF_027924685.1 Sellimonas catena | reverse complement strand
ACGTGTTTTATTTTGCAACTAACATCATAAAGAAAAACTGTATGATTGGGAAGTAGGGATTTTCTCTGCTTCCCTTTTTATTTAGGAAAAATTCCTATTTTTGCCAATAATAATTATACACTAACGCTTCCTCTTTGCATTCCTGATCGGAATCGGATTTGATAAAAAGAGCGCTGTACAGGCAGTACCTGTATCGACAGTAGAACAGAAAGAAACAGTAAAAACAGTCGAAGCCAGGGAAGAGGCTCAGGAAGAAACAGCAGCACTTCCGGAAGAAATCGGTGCATTTACGAAAGGCGATCTGATCGGAATTGAGGAAGTCAACGACCAGACCTTTGCCCGGAAAGTTCTCGGCGATGGAATTGCGATTGTACCAAAAGAGGGAGCGATTTACGCCCCGGCAGATGCAGATGTTGAGATTGTTATGGATACGAAACATGCTCTGGGACTTCGCACAAAAGCAGGAAATGGAATTCTGATTCATGTAGGAATTGATACGGTTAATCTTGGAGGAAGGTATTTCACTCTTCATACCGGGCAGGGAAGAAGCGTGAAAAAAGGAGAGCTGCTTCTGGAATTTGATCAGGAAAAGATCAAGGCAGAAGGATATGATACAACGACCAGTCTGATCATTACAGAACCAGTGGCAGACAGCCGTCTTGAGAAAGAAGCAGACAAACCGGTTCAGGTTGGTGACCGGATTTTGGAAATCGTGAAGTAGAGGAACCGATATGGGAAAAGAAATAGAAAATGAAAACTGGGTGAATAAAGTCAGAGCAGAAGAAAACCGGCAAAAGGACAGACTGAACAGCTGTCCTTTCCGGATGAAGTATCACATCATGCCGCCGGTCGGCTGGCTGAATGACCCGAACGGACTGTGTCAGTTTCAGGGTACTTATCAGGCTTACTTTCAATATTCACCGCTCAGTGTGAATGGTGGAGGAGGTTTCTGGGGGCATTGTACCAGTCAGGATCTGCTGCACTGGCAGTATCAGGATCCGGTTCTTACGACAGACCGGCCGGAAGACCGAAGCGGAGTGTATTCCGGCTCAGCGCTGATAGAAGATGGAACGATGTATCTTTTTTATACCGGAAATGTCAAACTGCCGGGTGACTATGACTATATTGATGAAGGAAGAATTTCCAGCCAGCTGATGGTAAGTTCAAAAGATGGGCAGCATATGTCAGAAAAAACGGTTCTTCTTGGAATGAAAGATTATCCGGAAGACATGACAGCACATATCCGGGATCCGAAAGTATGGAAAGATCAGGGGCATTACTACATGATTCTTGGCGCGAGAAAACGGGATTTCGATGGTGACAGACGCCGTGATACCGGCTGTGCGCTGGTCTATGTTTCGGATGATAAGAAACAATGGAAGCTGGATCATGAGATTCTTCCGAAAGAAAATTTTGGCTACATGTGGGAGTGCCCGGATCTGTTTGAACTGGATGGAGAGAAAATTCTTTCCTACTGTCCACAGGGACTCCCTGCGGAACCGGAACGCTGCCAGAATCTGTATCAGTCCGGCTATTCGATTCTGACAAACGGCGAAACTCCGGAAAAGACCTTCCGGGAATGGGATCTGGGATTTGACTTTTATGCACCTCAGACATTCGAGGATGAGAACGGACGGAGAATTCTGATCGGATGGGCCGGAGTGCCGGATACCATTGAGACGCACCGGAATCTGTCTGTACAGAATGGATGGCAGCACTGCCTGACGATTCCAAGAGAGCTTCATACAGAAAACGGAGCAGTATACCAGAGACCGGTATGTGAGATCGATACACTATCCTGGAAACAAGAAGAAGGAACCCATTGCAGTTTTGAAAGAGAGATGGTAAAAATCGAGACTACGCTACAGGATGGAATCCCGGCAGAGATCCGGATTGGAACGGAAGAGAATGGTTTGATGATTCATATGGAAGCAGACCGCATCCAAATGACATTCTTAAATAAAAAGGGAGAGCCATCTGCCTGCGGCGGAGGAAGAGCCATACGGATCGGGCGGACGGCATCGGAAATCAGGCATGCATTTGTACTGATTGATAATTCCATTGCGGAGATTTTTGTAAATGATGGAGAAGTGGTAATGACAACCAGGATCTATCTGGAAGAACCGGAGCGGATGATTACGGTAAACGGATGCCGGACATGTGAAATCTGGAAGACAGAAGAATAAAAAAGAAGAGAAGCAGGACTTTCAAAAGAAGTCGAAGCTTCTCTTTTTTTGGTGAAGATCCGACATTTACATCAGGGGAAATTTCAGATAAAATATACTGTAGCAAAGGAGGAAAGGCGGAGAAAAGAATGCGGGGGAAAGAAAATCTGGTCTGGAGGTATGAAGAATATGTGATGCGGCCTGCAAGATTCGAGGATGCAGAGTCCTATTATGAGCAGAATTACAGACCGCTTGATAAAGAAATCATACGCATGACAGGAAGTAAAGAGTCTTATACGAAAGAAGAAGTTGTAAGCTTTTTCAGGAAAGCGGTAGAGGATCCACAGTATTTTTTGTTTCTTATTATTGACAAAGACGGGCAGATTGTTGGGGAGAGTGTAATCAACGAACTAGACGAAACGCTTAAATGTGCCAATTTCCGAATTGCAATCTTTCGTCCGGAAGCACGTGGAAAAGGGATTGGATCCTGGGCGGTACGAGTAACGCGTGACTTTGCGTTTCAGGAGCTGAAGTTACATCGTCTTAGCCTGGATGTGTATTCTTTTAATAAAAGGGCAGAAAGAGTCTATCGTAAAGCTGGATTTCAAAGAGAGGGGATCTTGCGGGATGCGATAAAAAATGAAAGACAGTATAGGGATGTCATTTTGATGGCGATGCTGGAAGACGATTGGAAAAGAAAAGTGGGAAAAAGCTTGAAGGTAGCGGTTATCGGACACAGCGGCTGCGGAAAATCTACCATCGCGGCATGGATTGCCAAAAAGAGAAGACTTCCGCTTCTTCATCTGGATAAGGTTCACTGGCTGCCCGGGTGGATAGAACGTCCGAAAGAAGAGGAACAGAAAATAGTCAGGGAATTTCTTGACAGTCATGATTCCTGGGTGATTGATGGGAATTATCACAGTGTGGAATACGAGCGCAGGATGCAGGAAGCGGATCGCATTCTTTTCCTTGATTTTCCAAGACTTGTCTGTCTTTACCGGGCATGGAAACGGGCAAGAAGGTATCGTGGGAAAACGAGATCCTCCATCACAGAAGGATGTACAGAGAAACTGGATCTGGAATTTGTTTTCTGGATTCTTTATCAGGGAAGAAGCGGGAAGGCAAAAATGGAGTATCAACGTGTGATGCGAAAGTATGGATCCAAAGTGGTGCGGATCACAAATCAGAGAGAACTGGACAGGGAGAAGCGAAGATGGATAAAGCATTAGATCAGCTGTTTGATTTTATCAGAGAGATTGACAAAGAAAAGTTTATCGGACGCCAGACTTATCTGACGGACGGTGAGAGAAAAGAAAATGATGCAGAACATGCATGGCATATGGCGATTATGGTACTGCTCTTAAGCGGATATTCCAATGAAAAAATCGATGTTCTCCGAACGATTTCGATGCTTCTGATTCATGATATTGTAGAAATTGATGCAGGAGATACCTACGCCTACGATGAAGAAGCCAAGAAGACGCAGAAAGAAAGAGAAGAAAAAGCGGCTGAGCGGATCTTCGGGCTGCTGCCGGAGGAACAGGGTAATTACCTGATGGAATTGTGGAAGGAATTTGAGGCAAGAGAAACACCGGAAGCAAAATTTGCGCGGACCATGGACAATCTTCAGCCGATGATGCTCAATGCGGCTACAGATGGGAAGGCATGGGTAGAGCACGAAGTGTCAATAGACCAGATTATGAAAAGAAATGCGCGGACGGGTGAGGGCGCTTCTGTGCTCTGGGAATACGCTCAGAGGAACTGGCTGGAACCAAATCTGAAAAAAGGCCGGATAAAGCCACAGAAAGATTTGTAGTTCCGGTAGAAGTACGTTATAATAAGTTAGCAGGAATTTTGCTTAGGAATGGAGAGATGAGGGAATGATTAGAACGAAGTTAAAGAGAATGCTTGCAGCATCTTTATGCGCAGCACTGTGTTTGTCATCTGTCCCGGTTTATGCCGAGGAAACTCCGAACGGGCAGACTGAAGTTCAGACAGATACCATGCAGGAAGATGTGCAGCAGGACGGCACAGAAGAAGGAAGCAGTCTGAACAGTGAAACTTCGGAAGAGCCGGAAGAATCACAAGATATGACTTCCGAAGAAGAAACACCGCCGGCAGAGTCGCAAGACGATGTTCAGGAAGAAACGATTCTGGAGACTCAGCCTTCAGAGGAGACCAGGCCGGCTGCAGAGGAAAGTCAGGAGCAGGAGAACAGTACTCCGGAAACATCAGAAGAGACTGCAAAAGCAGCAGCTCAGGAAGAACAGCAGACTAAAACAGAGGAGACTGAGAGAGCAGCGGGAGCACATGTAGTATACAGAACGCATGTACAGGATAAAGGCTGGCTGAAAGAAGCAGCAGACGGAGCTCTGGGCGGAACGGTCGGAGAGTACAAGCGCATGGAAGCGATCGAAATTAAGCTGGAAGGTGTATCGGGCGGCATTCAGTATCGTTCTCATATTCAAAAGTATGGATGGGAGAATGGATGGAAGGCAGACGGCACTTTGAGCGGAACAGAAGGTGAGGCAAAGCGTCTGGAGGCAATCCAGATCCGGCTGACCGGAGAGGCTGCCGAACAGTATGATGTTTACTACCGTGTCCATGCGCAGGACTATGGCTGGCTTGGATGGGCTAAGAACGGTGAAAATGCAGGAACGTCCGGGAAGTCAAAACGTCTGGAAGCAATTCAGATCCAGCTTGTCGATAAAGGAGGAAAGGCACCAGGCACTACAGAAAATGCCTATGTGCATCCACTTGTCAACTACAGTACCCATGTTCAGACGGCAGGATGGCAGAGTTCAGCAGCAGATGGGGCAGTCAGTGGAACAGTTGGAAAATACAGACGCCTGGAAGGAATCAAGATTCGCCTGGACAGTGAAGCTCCTTCTGGAAATATAGAGTACCGGACTCATATTCAGAATATCGGATGGGAAAAAGAATGGAAGTCTAATGGAACACTGAGCGGGACAACAGGGAAAGCACTTCGCCTGGAAGCTATACAGATCCGCTTAAGTGGAGAAATAGCCGAACAGTATGATGTGTATTACAGAGTCCATGCACAGAATTACGGCTGGCTTGACTGGGCGAAAAACGGAGAAAGCGCAGGAACTTCCGGTTTGAATCTCAGGCTGGAAGCAATTCAGATTCAGCTTGTGAAAAAGGGAGAAAAGGCTCCTGGAAAAACGGATACACCGTATGTGAAAATGATGATCCGTTATATGTCTCATGTACAGGATCTCGGCTGGGAGAATTATGTTAACGACGGGGCGATGAGCGGAACAAAGGGAAAAGCAAAACGTCTGGAAGCAATTAAAGTTCAGATCAATAATGCGGATGTTGCCGGAGAAGTAGAATACCGTACACATGTGCAGAATCTTGGCTGGGAAAATAAATGGACGAAAAATGGAGCTGTCAGTGGAAGTGTTGGGAAATCACTCCGTCTGGAAGCGCTTCAGATCCGGCTGACGGGAACCGTGTCAGATCAATATGATCTGTATTACAGAGTTCACGTGCAGGATTATGGCTGGCTTGACTGGGCAAAAAATGGAGAGATTGCCGGAACAACAGGATTATCCAAACGGATGGAAGCCATTGAAATTCAGATGGTAGAAAAAGGCGCGAAAGCACCCGGCTCGACAGACCATCCATACATTACAACCGGATGGGGAACGAAGATTGGACAGATTGGAGATTCCACATCAATTAATATAAGACCGAATAAGCTTGACCAGCTCAAAAAGTCCGGAAAGGCTACAAGTATAGAAGTAACCGCAGCAATGAAATATCGGGGGAATACTGTCCGTCAGGTAAAGAAAGAAGTGGATCTGAACAGTATATCATCCGCCGGATTCAACATGAATGTGGGCTACTACGGAAAGTATTATGTTTCAATTTCTTATAAAAAGAATGGGAAAATTATAGAAGCCGAAGAGCAGATCGCAGGCGTAAAGGCAGGCGAATATAACCTGGCACCGGTTTCCGCATCCTTCCCGGTTGTATACTTTTCACTGTCCCTGTGGGATATTACCACTTCTCCGGAGACAGGAAAAACAATTCCAACGATTGTAATGCTGGACAGACCTTCAGCGTATAACTGGGATCAGCTTCCGGAAGGTGTTTATGGAATGCCTTATCTTACAGATGAACAGATGCAGAAGACATATAATTACAGCATGTATGCACAGTATGTCAAGGATTTGTATGAGGTGAGTCCGGATTCCAGGTTTAACCTGTATATTAATGATATTACCTGTACCCTGATTCATTCACTGATTTATGCAAACCGGATTCCGGATAAGCAATATACAATTACAATGATGTCGGATGGTTCCGGAACATTCAACATTATGAATAAGACTTATAATGTGGCTGATCCTTCCGCAAAACATCGGCAGCTGATTAATGAATGGAAGAGTGCAAAACAGGATGCCTACGAGACTGGAAAGGTTGCAACGGAATGGGGATGGCATAAGCGTTGGGACTGTATGTACGCAGTGCTTGCGTGCGAACCTGGAACCGAATGGTGGGTAGCACGAAACAATCTGTTCACCAGCGGGGATAATAATGCTTTTGCCGAGAAGATCAAAGCAGATGTGACAGTGAAAAATGTTAACACAATGCTCCAGGATCTTCAGGCAAAAGGCGAGGGAACCGTAAATGCCTTTAAAGCCTTGTATGATTTTAATGATGGATATTTTGCGGAATCCGAAATTCAGAATAAGAAATCCATGATGCTTTTAGGTACTTATGCATACAACGAAGAGACATTTGAAAACTATGCAAGACTGACAATGCTTTATTACGGGGATGAGTATGTTTATTATTACAAAGGTCATCCAAATACCCCGACCGGAATGTATCCGGCAAAACAGGAGCAGTTAGAGCGGCTGGGAATGATTGACGTAGATTCCTCAGTGGCGGCAGAGCTGATTTTATTCTTCAATCCGGAAATCAGTATGTCCGGTTACAGTTCCAGTACATTTAACTCTGCATCCAGAGAAATGGCATGCGGGCTGTTCAGTTCGACGAAGTCAGAGGCGCTGGGTCAGGCAGGCAGCATCGACTATTCCGGAATTGACTGGTTTGCTTCCGTAATTGATCCGGATAATGTGGACAGCAGGATTGCAGCATTATGTCCGGATGGAGCAGACTGCTATCTGCTTGAGTTCTCGGATGAAATTTTAAGCAGGAGCAAATACGACATTGGAATTTTCAATGCAGATACTGGAGAACTTACATACTACGGGCAGGATGCACAGGGAAACTACATAAAAGTTGCATCCGTAACAGAATAGGGAGGAAATGAACTATGAATGTAAAAAAGTTCATGAAAAGAATGACCGGAGTTATTTTAAGCCTGACAATGATAATGGGATCTTTTTCAGTACAGGCAGCTGATTCGTCCATAAATACAACAGATACAGCTGTTTTATCAGAGCAGGAAGCTGAAAATCCGGCAGAAAGCGGGCAGGAGATTCTGATTGAATCCGAAGACAGTCAGGCAGAAGAGACGGTGGAACCTTCAGGGGAGACAGGTGACCAGTCCGTAGCGGATAAACAGGAAGAAACCGGAGAGACTGATTCGGACATCGATGTGCAGGAACCGGTGAAAAATACAGAAAACCAGACAGATACTGCTTCGGAATCAGAAGCAGTATCTGAAGAATCAGAAGCAGCGGAAGTGCCGCAGGTGCAGGCGGAGGAAACAGAAGAAGTCAGCACGCCGCATATCTTTTATCAGTCCCAGGTTCAGACAGACGGCTGGCAGGATGAAGTACAGGACGGTGCTACAAGCGGAACGGTCGGAGAATACAAGCGAATGGAAACGCTCAAAATCCGTCTGGAGGATCAGTCTTACAAAGGCAGCGTAGAATACCGTTCTCATGTGCAGAATCTCGGATGGGAATCCGCATGGGCAAAAGACGGTGCTGCAAGCGGTACTGTTGGAAAAGGACTGCGTCTGGAGGCGGTTCAGATCCGTCTGACCGGAGAGATGGCACAGCATTATGATATTTACTACCGTGTTCATGCACAGGAGTTTGGCTGGCTTGGCTGGGCAAAGAATGGAGAAAGTGCCGGAACGGCAGCATTCAGTTACCGGCTGGAAGGTATTCAGATTGTTCTTGTGGAAAAGGGAGGCCAGGCACCGGGAAATACGGCCGATGCATTCTGGCAGCGCCCGTCGGTTTATTACCAGTCTCATGTTCAGTCAATCGGCTGGCAGAAAGAAGTAAAGAACGGTGGCATCAGCGGAACCGTTGGACAGTACAAACGAATGGAGTCTGTAAAGCTTCGTCTGACAGATCAGGCATACAGCGGGAATATTGAATACCGTTCCCACATTCAGAATCTTGGATGGGAATCATCCTGGAAAGCAAACGGAGCTATGAGCGGAACGACTGCAAAGGCTCTCCGTCTGGAGGCAATTCAGATCCGTCTGACCGGAGAAATGGCACAGCGTTTTGATGTGTATTACCGGGTTCATGCGGAGCAGTTTGGATGGCTTGGCTGGGCGAAAAATGGCGAGAGTGCAGGGACAGCCGGATTTGGCTATCGGCTGGAGGGACTCCAGGTGGTACTGGTCGTAAAAGGAAAAGCGGCGCCGGGAAGTACAGCATCTGCATTCCATCAGCTTCCATCTGTATATTATCAGACACATGTACAGAATGACGGCTGGAAAAGCGAAGTGAAAGATGGGGGCACAGGTGGAACCGTCGGACAGTATAAACGCATGGAATCCATCAAAATCCGTCTGGCAAATCAGGATATCAGCGGAAATATTGAGTATCGTTCCCATATTCAGAATCTTGGGTGGGAGTCATCCTGGAAAAAGAATGGCGCTTTAAGCGGAACAACGGGAAAAAGTCTTCGCCTGGAAGCGATTCAGATTCGCTTGACAGGAAATATGGCAAAGTACTTTGACATTTATTACCGCGTTCATGCGCAGCAGTATGGCTGGCTCGGATGGGCAAAGAACGGTGCAAGCGCCGGTACCGAAGGATGCAGCTACCGCCTGGAGGCAGTACAGATCCGTCTGGTAAAGAAAGGAGCGGCAGCACCGGGTTCCACGTCACGTCCATTTGTGAAGAGTAAGAATGGATGGTACTACGAAAACGGATATAAGTATTATTACAAGTCCGGTGTCAGACAGACAGATATCCGTAATATCATCGGAAAGCAGTCCTCTTATCTGATCAAGATTAACAAACAGATGAGCTGCGTGACAGTTTATGCAAAAGATGGAAGCAGAGGATATATCATCCCGGTTGTGGCATTTGCTTGTTCACCGGGAGCAGGAACACCGACCGGTACGTTCCATACCTCTGACAAATACCGCTGGCATGCACTGTATGGGGCTCAGGGCCAATGGTGTACGAGAATTACAGGACACATCCTGTTCCATTCTCTTCCATACACACATTTCAACAACCGGACAATGATGCCGAATCAGTACAACAGACTTGGAACATGGGCATCTTCCGGATGTATCCGGCTGAGAGCCATTGACGCGAAATGGATTTATGACAACTGTGCTTCCGGCACAACAGTCACCATTTACAACAGTTCTGCAGCAGGACCGCTTGGAAAACCGGTATATGCGAAGATTCCGGCTTATCAGAACTGGGATCCGACCGACCCGACGATCTGATGATCCGTTGGTTGGGCAGAATGGAAAAGTAATATGAATAAGAAAGAGGGATACGGTTCAAAGACCATATCCCTCTTCTGCTAAAGCTGATTTTCTACAAGCTGTGAGAGCGGAGCAAAGTGATAGCCCATTTCTTCCCATTTGGTCAGCAGTTCATCCAGAATCTGCGCGTTGGTGGAAGATGTGTTGTGGAGAAGAACGACTGCGCCGGGATGAATACGTCCGAGCAGCTTTTCAAATGCTTCTTCTCTGGTGGGCTGGTCGTCTTCGTACCAGTCTACGTAGGCGAGACTCCAGAAAAAGGTAGAGTATCCCAGCTCTTTTGCCATCTGTAGATTTGCGGTACTGAATTTCCCCTGCGGAGGTCGATAATACGGGCTCATTTTCTGTCCGGTTGTCTCTTCAAAAAGAGATTCTACGCTTTCCAGTTCTTCGCGGAAAGCGCCTTCTGTAGAGATGGCGGACATATCCGGATGATGCCACGTATGATTTCCGACTGTATGCCCTTCTTTGACCATCCGTTTTACGATGTCCGGATTGTCACGAAGAAAGGTGCCTACAATAAAAAAAGCCGCGGGAGCGTCATGCTTTTTCAGGGCATCAAGGATTGCTTCCGTATTTCCGTTTTCATATCCGCAGTCAAAAGTCAGGTAGATGACTTTTTCATCCGTATCTTCACAGTACGCGGCATTCAGAGCGGAGAGCTCGGAAATATCGGCATTGCCGACGGGACGTTCTCCTTCGTTTGGAAAGCTTAATCCCCAGTTCCCGGAGGCTTCGGCAGACGTCTCCCGGACCGGGGCTTCCCGGAAGGAGGAAATAAGAAATCCGACGCCGGTTCCGGCGCAGTAGGCGGCTACAAAAAGCAGGAGAAGAAGCAATGCTTTTTTTAATTCAGGAGCATGTTTCATAGTTTTGATTCCCGAAAATATTGTTGGTTTCAGTGTATGATGAATTAAAAGAAAATAGAAGCAGGCTCAGAAAAGGAAAAGAGAGAGGAATACACGAACATGAAATATTATCTTGCTCCCCTGGAAGGGATCACAGATCATATCTATAGAAGAACATATCATAAGCTGTTTGAACCGATGGATAAATATTTTATCCCTTTTCTTACGCCAAATGAGAATGGAAAACTGTCCAAACGGCAGCGACAGGACGTACTTCCGGAAAATAATGAAGGAATGTATGCGGTTCCACAGATCCTGACAAATAAAACAGAAGAATTCCTGAGCGCAGAGGCGTATCTTGGCAGCCTTGGATATGAGGAGATCAATCTGAATCTGGGTTGTCCTTCCCGCTGTGTGGTGTCGAAAGGAAGGGGAGCAGGATTTCTGGCGGATCCGGACGGTCTGCGCAGATTTCTGGATGAAATTTTTGAAAAATCCAATATCCGGATTTCCATTAAAAGCAGAATCGGAGTGAGGGATGTGGAGGAGTTCGGAGCACTGCTGGATTTGTATAATCAGTATCCGCTCGAGGAGCTGATTCTCCATCCACGTACCGGGAAAGAATTTTATAAAGGCAGCCCGCACCGGGAAGTTTACCGGTATGCAATGAAGGAAAGCAGACATCCATTATGTTATAATGGCGATCTTTTTACGAAAGAACAGTACGAAGACTGGGAGAAGAAATTTCCACAAAGCGATGCGGTGATGCTTGGGAGAGGAATACTTGGCGATCCGCTTTTGTTATCTAAAATTAAACAAAACCACAGGCCGGCCCATACCTGGATGGAGCTTCAGTATGAGCTTTATCTCGCATATCAGAAAGAAATCCAGGAGGAGCGGCATGTGCTGTCGAGACTGAAAGAATTCTGGACATACCGTGCATTGGTACACCGGGAAGAACGGGAAATGATTCAGAAGATTTACAGAACAAATACGTTGAAAGAATATGCGGAGCTTCTGCATTTTGAATAGAAGATGATCAGAAAAAAAGGAGGAAGACAGGATGCGGACTATGAGATTAAAGAAAAGAGAGATTCGGGACAAAGAGGTTTTAAGAGACCTGATTGATGGATGCAGTGTTGTACGAATCGGCGCGGCGGATGAAGAAGGAATGTTTATTGTGCCGGTGAATTATGGATATGAATTACTGGAGAAAGAAGACGGGACACTTGACTGGAAACTGTATTTTCATTCCGCGGCTCAGGGGAGGAAAGCAGAGGCTTTTGCAAAAGAGCCGGTAGCAGCGCTGGAACTTGACCGGGAAGGTGGGGTGATCCGGGGAGATTACACCTGTTCCTATTCATATGCCTACCAGAGTATTATGGGGACAGGAAAGATCAGAAAGCTGGAGTCGGAGAGCGAAAAGCGTTACGGCTTCGAAAAGATTATGGAGCATCTGGCACCGGAGGCAGAATTAAAATTTGATGAAAATCTGCTGAAAGCGGCGGATGTGTACTGCATTGAGGTCATTTCTTTTACCGGGAAGGAGAGAAAGGCACAGTAGCTTTTGGAAACAGATGGTGTATAGGATTGGAGACTGCCGCATATATTGCTAGAAAAGCAAGGTGTGCGGCAGCATGATGGGAAGCAGACGAAGAGACCAGACCAGGCAGGAAGAGACACGAGGGGACGTGATCCGCAAAAAGATCGCGGAGACTGCAGATGCACCAAAAGACGTGATCATGGGGCTTCCGCTGATCCATCTGACCGGACAGTGTGAAATCTGTATAGAAAATTATAGAGGGATTCTGGAATATACGGAGGAACTGATCCGTGTAAAAACAAAATCCGGAACGATCCGGATTATCGGAAAAAGAATGTGCATAGAATACTATATGAACGATGAGATGAAAATTACCGGGAAGATCTGGAAGGTAGAGTTTGAAAAGAAGGAGGATGCACATTGCTGACACGGATCCTGCGGTATGTGAAAGGGTATGTCCGGATACGGATCACCGGATATTCTCCTGAACGATTTCTGAATCTGTGCAAATACAAGAAGATTCCGGTCTGGGGACTTTTGCCGGGCCGCAATTTTTATGACATGAATATTACAATAGCCGGCATGAAGAAACTAAAACCGATTCTCAGAAAAACCGGCACGAATTTACGAATCATAGAGAAAATCGGACTTCCTTTTTTCCTTTTCCGGCACCGCAAAAGGAAGATTTTTTTTGCCGGAGCAGCGGGCTGCGTTCTGCTCGTATATATCCTTTCCCTTTTTATATGGAATATTGAGATCAACGGAAATCATGTCCGGACGGATGAGACCATTCTGGCTTTTTTAAGAAAACAGGATGTGCATTGCGGAATGCCGGCTTCTTCTGTGGACTGTGCCGGGATTGCACGGATGATCCGGAAAGAGTACGATGATGTCATCTGGGTGTCGGCATCTCTGAAGGGCAGTAAAATCCAGATTGATATTAAGGAAAACAGTGATTCCAGAGAGATTGAGGAAGAGGAAATGACAGAGGAAGGAACCGATCTCATCGCTGAAAAGGACGGCGTGATCAAAGAGATTGTCACCAGGTCCGGTGTTCCGATGGTTCATGCCGGAGATGAAGTAAAAACCGGAGATATTCTTGTGTCGGGACGTGTGGAGATCAAAAATGACAGTCAGGAAGTCGTAGGATATCAGTACCAGAATGCGGATGCGGATATCCGGATGGAGACAAAAGAAGCATATGAAGATACGCTGGATTTATCCTATACGGTAAAGAGATATGAAAAACGAAAGAAACGTCAGGTGTTCTTACGTTTCTCGGATCAAGAATACACTCTGGGACAGAAAGTTGAAGCAGGGGAGAAAAAAGAAATCTTTTCGTTTGAGATCCTTCCTCAGTTTTCAAAAAGCTTTCCTCTCCCGTTTTCATTTGGCATCCGGGAGGAGAAACAGTACCGGGAAGTGAAGAAAACCTATACAAAAAAGGAATGTCAGGAGATTCTAAGCAGAGAATTTGAACGCTTCTGCAAGGATTTAAGAAAAAAAGGGGTTCAAATTCTGGAGAATGATGTTAAAATATACAAGGACACGCAAAGTGCAAAAGCAAAAGGAACACTGATTCTTCTGGAATCATGCGGAAAGGAAAGAAAGACAGAACATGGGAATCTTGGAGAGAACAATGCAGATACCAGCTGAGCATGAGGCAAATGTGTTCGGTCAGCTGGATGCCTACGCAAAGAAA
Organism: Sellimonas catena; assembly: GCF_027924685.1. Taxonomy (NCBI): domain Bacteria; kingdom Bacillati; phylum Bacillota; class Clostridia; order Lachnospirales; family Lachnospiraceae; genus Sellimonas; species Sellimonas catena. The sequence goes on along the minus strand of NZ_BSBO01000030.1, from coordinate 40,633 downwards.
ATTGAACGCACGTTCCATGTGACTTTGATCGAGAGAAACGGCGAGATCAAAATCATGGGTGAAGAGGGAAGGACCAGAAAAGCAGAAGAGATTCTGGAAAAGCTGCTGGAGCTGTCCCGGCGGGGAAATGTGATCACAGAACAAAATGTAGACTATCTCATTTCATTGGCTATGGAAGATGATGAAAAGGGCGATGTTCTGGAAATAGATAAAGAGGTTGTCGCATATACAGTTCAGGGGAAGCCTGTCAAGGCGAAGACTCTGGGGCAGAAAAACTACGTGGATGCAATAAAAAAGGATATGATTGTCTTTGGACTTGGACCGGCCGGTACGGGGAAGACCTACCTCGCAATGGCAATGGCAATCTCAGCATTCAAAAATAATGAAGTGGGAAGGATCATTCTGACCCGTCCGGCAATCGAGGCGGGGGAGAAACTTGGATTTCTTCCGGGAGATCTGCAGAGCAAAATCGATCCGTACCTGCGGCCGCTCTATGATGCGCTTTATCAGATCATGGGGGCAGAGAGCTTTGTAAAGAATTCAGAGAAAGGACTCATTGAAGTGGCTCCGCTTGCCTATATGAGAGGACGTACACTTGACAATGCGTTTATCATTCTGGATGAGGCGCAGAATACAACGCCGGCCCAGATGAAAATGTTCCTGACACGGATCGGGTTCGGATCAAAGGTTGTTATTACCGGTGACGAGACACAAAAGGATCTGCCGTCCGGACAGACTTCCGGCCTTGATGTGGCAGTCAAAGTTGTAAACGGACTGGAAGGGATCAGCGTCTGCCGCCTGACCAGCAGGGACGTTGTAAGACATCCGCTTGTTCAGAAAATCGTAAAGGCTTATGAGAATTACGAGAAAAAGGAAGAGAGCGGAAAACGGGGAAACAGAAGAAAAAGTATAAGACACAGAGGTTGATATGACGATATATTTAGAAGAAGAATCAGAAATCAGACTTCCGGTAGACTGCCGGAAAACAGCAGAGCAGGTGGTGGAGGAAACTCTTGATTATGAGGGGTTCCCATATGAAGCGGAAGTAGAAATCCTGCTCACCGATAATGAATCAATCCGGGAAATGAACCGGGAACAGAGAGGAATTGACCGGCCGACAGACGTACTGTCTTTCCCGATGATTGATTATGAAAAAGCGGGAGAATTCGATTTTCTGGAAGAGCGCCCGGACTGCTTTCATCCGGAAACCGGGGAAGCACTTCTTGGAGATATTGTGATTTCAAAGGAAAAAGTACTCTCACAGGCAGAGGAATACGGACATTCTCCTTTGCGGGAGTACGCCTTTTTGATTGCGCACAGCATGCTTCACCTGCTCGGATATGACCATATGGAAGAGCAGGAGAGGGTTATTATGGAAAAGAAGCAAAATGAAATTCTGGAGCGCCTCGGCATCTCCAGATCAGGAACTGCAAAAGACGAAACGAAATAGCGGGGTGTTTTATGGGTAAAAAGAAGAACGGAAATGAATTTCTGGTACAAGGCGGAATCCTTGCGGCGGCTGGAATGATTTCCAGAATCATAGGGATGATCTACCGGATTCCACTGCTCAATATTATGGGGACGACCGGTCAGGGATTCTACGAGGTTGCTTATCAGATTTACAGTATTGCACTGATTCTTACATCCTACAGTATGCCGCTTGCGGTTTCCAAACTTGTTTCCGCAAGGCTTTCCAAAAATCAGGAAAAAAATGCGTTCCGGATTTTTAAATCGGCATTATTGTTGACATTAGTGGTAGGTGGAGTTGTCAGTCTGATTATTTTCTTTGGAGCAGATGTTCTTGCAGGCGGGGTTATGAAGATGAGCATGAGTGCCTACGCGCTCCGGGTTCTGGCACCTGGACTTGTCATTGTCTCCGTGATGGGAGTTTTAAGAGGATTTTTCCAGGGGCGCGGATCCATGGTGCCGACAGCGGTATCACAGATTCTGGAGCAGGTTGTTCATGCGATTGTCAGTATTATCGGGGCATATATTCTGCTTCAGTACGGAAAAACCGTAGGCTCTGAGCAAAGAGATGATCTTTACGGGCCGGCTTTTTCAGCTGCAGGTGCTACACTTGGCGTTATTGCCGGAGGATTGATCGCACTGATTTTCCTTGTGCTGATTTTCTATGCGTATCGCGGAAAACTGCGGAATAAAATCAGACGGGACAAAACCGTGGAGGTGGAGAGCTTCGGATTTATTTTCAAAGTGCTGATTCTTACGATCGCACCGGTTATTTTAAGCTCTACCGTATACAATATTCAGAATGTGATTGACAGCGCCATGTTCAGCAGCATTATGTCCGCACAGGGATTTTCAGAGGAGCATTGCGCGGATCTGCTTGGAAGTCTGGGACAGTACTATACGCTGTTTAACGTGCCGCTTTTCATGGCTAATGCGCTCGGTTCATCGATTGTACCGCCGCTTGTACGTGCATACGAGAACGGAAACCGGGAGCAGATGCATCAGAAGATTGAGATGGCAATGCGCGTAACCATGCTGATTGCAGTGCCAAGTGCAGTTGCGTTTATCGTAATACCAAAGCCGATGCTGGATCTGATCTGGGGATCTATTGATAATACAGTGGCAGCAAATCTGTTCCGGATCGGTGCAATTTCGATCATTTTCTATGCGGCATCTACTCTGACCAATGCAGTGCTGCAGGGAGTCAACAAGATGATGTCACCGGTGAAAAATGCGGCGACTTCCCTTGTGATTCATGTTGTTTCCCTGTTTATCATGCTTGTATTTTTCCACTGGAGCATTTATGCAGTTGTTGCAAGTAAGGTGATCTTTGGTCTTGCCATGTGCATCTTAAATTCACATGATCTTCGGGAAGCGGTCGGATACGTACAGGAAAAGAAACGGACCTTTGTATACCCGGCAGTAGCTGCTGTCATTATGGGGGTCGTTGTTTTCGTACTTCAGTTTGTACTGGCTCTTGTGATCAGTGATGCTGTTGCAACGGTCATTTCGATTGTGGCTGGAGTCTGCATCTATGCGGTCAGCCTCCTTGCAATCGGCGGACTGACAGAAGCGGAGATTCTTGCACTTCCGAAGGGCGCGAAAATTGCGGCAGTTCTGCAGAAAGCACATTTGTTAAAATAGAGGTGCACGAGATGAAACGAGTGTTATTGATCCATGATCTGTGCTCGGTTGGGAAAGCGGCCATGATGAATATGATTCCGGTTTTAAGTGTTATGGGAATGGAGGTATGTCCGCTTCCGACCATGCTGCTGTCAACCCATACCGGAGGATTCGGCAGGCCGGAAATGCTTCCGGTACCGGGGACGTATCTGGAAGAAAGCCTTAAACATTTTCGGAGAGAACAGATCCGGTTTGACTGTATTTTTGTCGGGTATCTGGGAAATACGGAAATGGCACAGACTGTTTCCGGACTTCTGGAGATGGATTGCAGGCCGTTGGTGATTCTGGATCCGATTATGGGGGATCACGGAAAATATTATTCTAATTTTGATGAAACATATAAGGAAGCCCTGCTTCCCCTTCTTGGGAAAGCGGATCTTCTGCTTCCGAATCTGACGGAAGCGGCCTTTTTGAGCGGAATTCCCTATTCCGAATGTCAATCGGAAGAAGGACTGGGAAAAGTTGTGGAGAAACTTCGAAAAATGGGAATGAAAGACGGTGTCATTACCGGAACAAAAGCAAGAGAAGATGAGATCGGCATGGCGGTTCTGGAAGGAAATAACATGAAAATCTGCAAAGAACCGGAGATTCCGTATCATTCTCATGGTACCGGGGATCTGTTTGACGCGGTACTATGCGGAGCTCTTCTTGGCGGCGTTTCGCTTGAGGCTTCTGCGCGGAAGGCCCATGCATTTGTTGCGGACTGCTTAAGGGCGAAAGCAGTGGAAGCGGGCGAAGAACGCGCAGGACTTCCGTTTGAACGTCTTCTGGGAAAACTTGTATAAATTTCAGTGAGAAGGCAGATACTGTATAAAAAAGGAGTGTGCTTCTATGAAAAAATACAGTATCGGACTTTTCGTCCTTTTTCTCGGCTGCGTTGCGCTGATCGGCGCGGCCTATCAGTTCAGCTTTCAGTATTCAAAAAGACAGGCAGAAGAGGAAGCAAGACTGAAACAGGAAATCATGAAATCTGTAAAAGAAGAAGAGGAGGACGCCGTAACGGCGGAAGGTGATGTCAGTAAAGGGGAAGTTTTTTACCTTATGGATCTGAACGGATTTGTCGCCGTATATAGATCAGATAAAGAAACGATTTATGAATATACCAATATTGTTGTAGAAGATCTGCCTGAAGATATCAGGCAGGAAATTCAGGAGGGAAAGGAAATCCGGACAGTGGAAAAACTGTACGGATTTCTGGAAAATTACTCCAGTTGACGGGAAAGGTACAAAAAGATGAAAGAAGAAAAAATCAGAAGAATTAATGAGCTATACCATAAGTCAAAAGCAGAGGGGCTGACTGAGGAGGAGAAGAAAGAGCAGAAAATTCTGCGTCAGGAATACATCGAATCATTTCGTGAAAATCTCAGAGGACAGCTGAACAATATTTCAATCAAAGAAAAAGACGGTACGATTGTTAATCTTGGTGAAAAATATGGAAAAAAAAGAAATCAGAAAAAAGGTTCTTGATAGGAGAGACAGGATACCGGAAGAACAGCGAAGAGAAAAAAGTATCCGGATTGCAAAAAGGCTTTGCGGGATGCCTTGTTTTGCAGGGGCGTCCTCTATTTTAATTTACCGCCATTTCCGGTCTGAAGCAGAGACTACTCTTTTGATGGAACAGGCCTGGAAGACGGGAAAGAGAGTCTATTGTCCCCGTGTGGAAGGAAAGACAATGGAGTTTTTTCTGGTCCGGACATGGGAAGATTTTGAACAGGGATGTTTTGGAATCGAGGAACCGGGATCGGAGTGCCCTGCCTTTGAAGAAGACCCACAGGAGCAGGCGCTTGTAATTCTTCCGGGAGCAGCTTTTGACCGAAAACGGAACCGGATTGGTTACGGAGGCGGATTTTATGACCGGTATCTGGCAGAACATCCGGGCCTTGAGACTGCGGCAGTCTGCTTTGAAGAGCAGATTGTGGAACAGATACCCGCCGGACCGTATGATATCCGGCCACGGATCATAGTTACCGATCAGCATTGTTACGAATAAGAAAAGGATGTGAGAGATGATGGCAGACCTGCCAAAAGATCCAGTGATGCTTCTTGGCACCATAAATATGAAACTGCGGGATTTTTATCCGACTCTGGATGCGCTGTGCGAAGATCTTCAAGTTGGAAAAGACTGGATTTGCAGCACGCTTTCCGGAATCGACTATGAGTACGATCCGAAGCGGAATCAATTTGTATAAGAAAGCAAAAGGAAGACTGCAAAATAGGCAGTCTTTTTTCTTGCTTTTTTGCGGAGGGCATGCTATACTTTAGACATTTCTAACAGGGGCAGATCATTGCCCTGATCTATTTTTCTATATTTATCTATTTGAGACCGAGACGAATTCTGTTTCGGAATCCCGAAGAAAAGAAAACTTCATGTTCAGAGGGGGTGAGGCCGTTGATTGTCTGATCATATTTTGTGCAGCCAGTAGATATGACATGGAGGAAATACTATGAGAAAAAAAAGAATATGGAAACACATCACGGTCATTGCATTGGCAGTGGCTGCAGCAACTGCTGCGATTGGCGGGATTTCCGCGTATTTTACGGATACCCAGGAGAAAACCAATACATTGACTGTAGGAAGTGTAAAAACAGATCTGGAGGAGCCGGAGTGGGAAGATGTTCCATCGGACGAAAAAACAGATATTACACCGAACCAGACGATCAAAAAGGATCCGAGGATCACCAATACCGGAGCGAATGATGCGTACGCATTTCTGGAAATTCAGGTTCCGGTGAAAAAGATTATTACGGTAGGTCCAGACGGGAAAAAGCTGCCGGCAGCAGATACAGAGCTCTTTGCTTATAAAGTAAATGACGGATGGGTACAAGTCCGGAGCTCCGATATTACCACATCGGGGAAGGTGACGGCAAGAAGCTATGTTTACGCCTATGGAACAAAAACCCAGTGTACGGTTCTGAAGAAAGGAGAGACGACGACTCCACTTTTTGACAGTGTTACTCTGGTCAATGCCATTGAGGGGCAGATTGACGAAGAAACGCTGAATATTCCGGTGAAAAGCTACGCAATTCAGGCGGAACACATTGGAGAGTCCAAAGTACCTTCAGACGTATTCCAGATTTACATGAAACAGAACCAGTAAACAGAAGGGGAGATTACAATGAGAAAAAGAAAACGAACTCCCTGTGGCCGGGCTCTGGCGGTTTTGGTGCTGACCGGAATAGTGGTACAGTTGATTCATATGCCGGAAGTGTCAGCTTATTTCGCGGACCGCAATGAAAAGAATAATGTACTTCAGGTCGGTGATAATACATCTACGATTGAAGAGAAATTCGATCCGCCGGATACGGTCACCCCGGATACAACTTACAACAAAACCGTTTCTGTCAGAAATCAGACTGACACGCCATGTTACGTCCGGGTTTTTGTAGAGAAAGATCAGTCGGAGATCCCGCTGTTCATTGCGTTTGACACGAAACACTGGACGGAAAAACAGGCGGACGGCTATTATTACTACCGGACAGTTCTGGAAGGAAAGAAAAAGACAGAACCGCTCTTTACCAGCGTAACAACCGGAAAGACTGAAGAGACATTTCGGATTCTGATTTATGAGGAGACAGTACAGGCGCAGGGATTTCAGACGCCCCAGGAAGCATTTGCTTCCATCCGGGGAGAACAGGAGAGTGGTGTATGAAAAAGAGCAGATGGAAAAAGGGACTGGTTCTGGCATTGTTGCTGGCCTGTACAGGAACAGTCAATGTAAGGAGTGCAGGTCATGTCAGTGCGCTGGAGGCGGCAGAACAGGCCGGTTCACCGATTACAGTGAAACAGTACGGGGAGGAGGAAGATTCCAGCTTTTCCTTTCGCCTGAAAAGGACTGAACATACAACCTGTACCTGGAAAGATACGAGTGGAATCGCCGATCCGCAGCTGATTCATCAGACAGGAAACGGAATTGAACGGTGGGGACAGATGGTGACCAGCGATGCCCAGAAGGGAAAGATTTCCTGCTATCTGACGAATATGGGAAGTTACAAAGGGAAAAATACGAATCTCAGGATCACCTTTACGGACTGGCCGTCTTACCGGACAGAGTCAGGGGAACGGTATTATCCGGTTCTCGGGGTCTCACTTTCTCTTACGACAGATTTTTACGGCCTGATCTTCAGCGATATCTGGTATGAGGCAAAGATGGAGATTCTGGATGATCAGGGACGTCCCCTTGCCGTCAATATGACCTACCGGGCGGATGATCTGGATTTCGGACAGATCTTCGGCGTGAAAAAAAGTGATGCCATATCCGGACTTGCGGTTCCGGAAGACAGCCGGGTATATTATATCGACCGGGATGGATTTTACTATTTTTATGCGGACAATATTGCTTCCAATGAATACGAAAAAGACAGTGTACAGGTACAGTACAAAAATGCTTCTGCATTTACCCTTCGTGTTGGCGGCGGTGTTGCATTTCCGGACAGCTTTACCTATACCAGGTATGTGTCGGAAAAAGTAAAGAAAGATTACGAACGCTTTCGGGATCATCTGGTCGGAGAATCAAGTGTAGAAGAATCAACGAATGCGGGAGCAATACTTGGATGGATTGCAGGTTCCGCAAGAGGATATGGTCCGTTTACTCCGCCGGTTCCGGTAAAGAGCGTAGACCGGACAGAAGTCCATGGAGAGGACTCGTTTACATACCGGATTAATTTTAAAGTGCCGGAATGTCAGCCGGCTGACTACTATCAGAGTCTGGTTCTGACAGATCCGATGCCGGAGGCTTTGACGGTGGAGAAAGTCGTTGTATATGATGCGGACAATCAGCAGGATGTCAGCACAAAATTTCATATCCAGATAACAAAAGGGACATCGGATCAGGTGAAAGTATCTGCAAGAGATACGTCATCCGCATGGATCTATGGTCGAAGTTTTGAAATACGCATTCAGGTTCATAAGCGGCCGGAGTACATCTTCGGGAAATCCAATGTGGTATCCAACAAAGCCGGGCTGAGCGTAGATCAGAAAACACCGAAAGAAACAGAGCAGGTCAAGACATCCTTCTATTATCAAATCACAACGGAAGCAAAGAATGGTTCGATTACCGCTTCCAATCTGAAAGTTCCCGCGGGAGGAACGATGCAGGTCACCTATTCTCCTCTTCCGGGATACTATCTGAAGTCGGTTACCGTCGATCAGAAAGAAACCGATAAAAATCAGTACATTTCGGGTTATTCTTTTACAAAAGTCAATGCAGATCATCATATCCGGGTCGTATACGAAAAAAATCCCATTCTTACAATCACAAAAGAAGTAAAAGGAAAATGGGACGAATTTGGAACGCCTGTCTTTTTATTCCAGATCACGGGAACAGATTATAACGGAATCAGCCGGACGTATTATGAGGCGCTGGAAATTCCGGAACAGTTTAAAGAAGACGGTGTTTACAGGAAGTCCTTTACCATGCAGATCCCTGCCGGGATCTGGACGGTCCGGGAAATTCCGGTTTCCAGATACCGGATGACAGGAATCAAAGAGGTGGAAAATGGAAGCATCGAGGGCAGTACAGTCAGGCTGGACACAAAGGATCACGATACGGCAAAGGCAACATTCTGCAACGAACTGGTGAATTATGGAGATTTCAGCCACAATGATCTTGAGATCAATGTATTTGGAAAGCAGGTGGGAAGGTGAAAAATAGAAGGCAACTTGCAGTGATGGCTGCCATCTGGATGCTTGGCGGTATTCATGCGGCGGCAGCGGAACAAGAGGCTTCTGTGACAACGGATATCCAGTCCGGCGGGGTCAGTATCCGGATGAACCGGTACGGTGACGCTGAAAAAAAGCAGGAATGGGAAGATGTCGAAGACATTCTGCCGGGGCAGGAGATTCCCATGATTACAGAGATTGAGAACCTGGGGGAAGACTGTTTTATCCGTTACCGTATAAGGGCGGAAGCAGAAAGTAAGCGGGAAATACCTTCCGCTTCTTTTCGGGGCCTGCCGGATGACTGTGTGCAAAAGGGAGAGTATTTTTATGATACGAAAATTTTAGAACACGGTGAAAAGGAGGAGCTGTTTACTGCGTTTATGCTTCCGGAAACATGGGAGCAGGAAGAGGAGGATGAAATCCGTATTTATGTGACAGCCGATGCGATTCAAAGCCGAAATTTCACACCGGATTTTGAATCGGAAAATCCATGGGGAGATACGAGAGTCCAGAAAGTTTCGGAAGAGGAAAAAGAAAATCAGCTTCGTGTAGCGGTACCTCAAAAAGGGCTCTGTCGTGTTGTAGTGGAAGGGGACCGGATTATCACCGTACCGGACAGCTTCTTTTCGGAACTGGGAACGGTCGTTCCCGGAGATACGGTTCAGGGAGAAATCCAGATTGAAAACGGGTGTGAGCAGACAGAAGCGGTATACTGGAAACTGGATTCGGAGGAGCAAACCCTGTTAAATCCGGTGGAACTCAAAATCGAAAAGAGCAGCGGTGCAATTTTGTATCAGGGAACCATTCAGGAATACCAGACAGATCAGTTTGCCCTGCTTGGGCGTTATTCACCGGAGGAGAAAGACAGTCTGATGTTCACGCTTCATTTCCCGGAAGAGATGGATAATCTCTACCGGCTTCTGAATGGTCAGATGACATGGACATTCCGGGCAGTTTCCGAGACACAGGAGGCAGACTTCCTGCAGGAGGAGCGGCGGGAAACCGTGAAAACCGGAGAAGAAAGCCATTTGTTTCTGCTGTTGCTGCTGATGGGATCAGCCTGTCTGGTTCTCCTCCTGATCAGAAAGAGGAGAGCTGATGAATAAGTGGTTCCGAAGGCTGGATACCATTCTGATTCTGTGTGCGGCATGCTATGTTCTTTTGTTCGCCTGCCCGACCACATTTGGAATCCTGCCTGTCCGGGTATTATCCGGCTCCATGTCACCTGAGATTCTGGAAGGGGATATGGCCTATATCCGACAATGTAAGGAGAATGCTGTCGTGCCTGGTGATGTGATTGCCTTTCGGACGGAGAATGATCAGCTGGTGCTGCACCGCCTGATTGAAAAGACATCCGAAGGGCTCGTTACAAAGGGAGATGCCAATGAACACGAGGATTTCAGCACGGCAGATCCCGCAAACGTAGTTGGAACACTTTTATTCTGTCTCCCTAAAGGAGCGGTCTGGTATGAAAAGATCACTTCGTGGAAAACACTTGGAATCCTGCTTTTTTACAGCGGAATCCGCATGATAACAATAGTTCACCAGAAATTTTGACGGCAGATTTTCGGTTCCTGCTGTTGTTCTCCTTCAAACTGCGGTATAATAACCGAAAAGTGTAAAATGAAATGATTGAAACAAAAATAGAATGATGTGCCTGATGGTCAGGAGAAAGAGGGAAGAATATGCAGGATTACATACTGGAAATCTGTGCAGACTCGGCAGAGTCTGCGATAGCGGCCGAAAAAGGCGGGGCCACAAGGCTGGAACTTTGCCAGAATCTGATTATCGGAGGGACAACGCCGGGCCCGAAACTCTTTGAGATAGTACGACACGCAGTGGAGATCCCGGTTCATGTGCTGATCCGACCAAGATTCGGTGACTTTTGTTACTCGGACTATGAGATGGAGCAGATAAAAGAGGAAATCAAAATGTTCCGGGAACTGGGAGCGGATGGAGTTGTCATCGGTGTGCTGAGCCCGGACGGAAGCATTGACCGGGAAAGGATGGAAAGACTTCTGGAAGAGCGGGGAGACATGTCGGTGACACTTCATCGGGCTTTTGATGTCTGCCGGGATCCGTTGAAATCACTTCAGACGGCAAAAGATCTTGGAATCCAGACGATTCTGACGTCCGGACAAAAGGACAGCTGCATGGAAGGAGCAGATCTTTTACGGGAGCTTCAAAAAGAGAGCCAGGGTGGGATCCAGATTCAGGCGGGCGGAGGCGTGACACCGGAGAATCTGGAAACACTTTTCTGTCAGACTGGGATCCGGGCATGGCATATGTCGGCGAAAACCGGAATTGAGAGCCGGATGAAATACCGGAATCCGGACGTTCATATGGGAATTGCAGATATCAGCGAATATATACTGTTTCAGACATCCGAAGCAAAGGTGCGTCAGGCAGCAGATATTCTAAAGCGGCTGTAGGCAAGAGTGTCTAAAACAGGAGAAAGAGAAAAGCAGATAAAAATCGAGCAGGAGACAAAGGAGAGAAAGCAGATGTTTTCAGAACAGAGCCGAAAGAAAATCGAGGAAGCATACCGTAAGGTCAAAGAGGATCTGGGGGATTTTATGGAACCGGTGGATCAGTATATACGGTCTCTTCCTGAAGCAGAAGCGGCTGCGATGCACTATCTTTACGCATCCATGCCGTACAGTGATGTAGGGAATTATCCGGTGGAAACGTTTCTGGACTTTGCACGCCATGGAGTGTGGCTGTATAAACATAATATGTATGTACGGGAACTTCCGGAAGAATTGTTTTTGCAGTATGTTCTTTACCACCGGGTTAATGAGGAAGAAATCCGTCCGTGCAGGAGTCTGTTCTATCAGGAACTGAAAGATCAGATAGAAGGTAAAGATGCAGAAAAGACAGCGTTGGAAGTGAATTACTGGTGTGCGGGGGAAGTCTCCTATGAAGCGGGAGATGACCGGACTCTTTCGGCTCTTTCTGTCTGGCAAAGAGGATATGGACGATGCGGGGAAGAATCTGTCTTTAGCGTCAATGCCCTTAGAAGTGCGGGGATTCCTGCCAGACAGGTGTATGCGCCGTACTGGTCCCATTGCGATGACAATCATGCCTGGGTAGAAGTGTGGATTGATGGAACGTGGCATTTTCTGGGAGCCTGTGAGCCGGAACCGCTTCTGGATCTGGGCTGGTTTGAATATGCGGCTTCCCGGGCGATGCTGGTTCATTCCAGACGTTTCGATGGCAGAATCGAATCTGCAGGACAGGAGGATGCGGACCGGAAAAGCGAAATGGAAGAAGTGATTGGAAAAGACGGAATGGTCGTGATGGAAAACGTGCTTTCCAGATATGCCGATGATGTGAAGAAGATAGAAGTGACAGTAGTAGATGAGAAAGGACGTCCGGCCGCAGGAATTTCTGTGTGGTTTGAAGTGTTTAATTATGCCGCATTTCGCCCAATCGCACAGTGCCGGACGGATGAGCATGGCAAAGTTTCTCTCAGCACAGGGGCGGGAAGCCTTCATTTGTTCGCAGCAGGACAGGGACGGTATGCGGACGAAATTCTGGATACACGAGAGAGCAGGAGTTGTACATTGACACTTGCAAAACGGCTGGATTGTGGTCCGGAGATAGAAGGATGGAGAGATCTGGACCTGATTCCGCCACACGACCGTGCGCCGTTAAGCAAAAGGCCGAGTCCGGAGCAGAAGGAAAAAGGAAAAGAGCGCCTTGCTTTACTGAGAAACAAACAGGAGAACAAGCGAAAAGAATGGGGCAATCCGGAGCGGGAAGCATTTCTGAGCTATCTGGAAACAAAAACTTCGCAGGAGCGGAAGCTGGGAGAGCAGTTACTCGAGACATTGACTGCAAAAGATCAGACAGATGTACGGTGCACCGTCCTTCTGGATCATCTGGAAGGAGTTCTTCCATACTGGAATACAGTACCGGAGGATATTTTTGCGACAGCGCTTTTGAATCCGAGAGTGGAGGATGAAGTACTGACGGAATACCGTGGATGGTTTCAGAGGGAAATCAGCACCGAAGAACAGGAGAGGTATCGAAAAGATCCCGGCAGACTTTGGGAAAAGATTCAGAAGGAAGTCCGGGAATGTCCGGAACAGGAGCGAAGTACCGTACTCACGATACCAACCGCCTGTTACAGGATGCGGTGCGGCAGTGGGCGCTCGAAACGGATTCTTTTTGTTGCCATGGCAAGGAGTTTTGGAATCCCGGCAAGGCTTTGTCCGGAGGACGGAACAGTTCAGTACTGGAAAGACGGAAGATTTTTGTCAGCTGATCCGGACCGGACAAAATCAGCAGTTCTCATACTACACGCGGAAAATCCAAAAATGTGGCGGTATGGTTTGAACTGGAGCATTACAAAATTAACGGAAGAGCAGGGAGATCCTCTCCGGCTTACAGACACGGGATGGGATAATGGAAAGAGAGAAATCCATCTGGAGAATGGAATCTACCGGATTCTGACATCTGTCCGTCTGCCAAACGGAACGGTTCACGCCCGGGAGTGTCAGATACTGCTTTCTTCCGGCTGCAGAAAAGAGATTGCACTGCAGCTCCGGGAAGAAAAACTTTCCGAAATGCTGGAGTCCCTCTCGATTCCGGAATTTCCGGTGAGGGATCTGAATGGACAGGAAATTTCCTCCGGAATTCTGACAGAAGAGGGAAGTCATGTGCTGATCTGGGCAGGGGAAGGAGAGGAGCCGACGGAACATATTTTCAATGAAATGCTGGAAGAACAGGAACGGTTTACTCCATGGGCTTCCCGGATTCTTCTGTTTGTCCGGTCAAAGCAGGCATGGGAACATCCTCTATTTGCCAAAGTAATGGAGACGTTCCCACAGATCCGGGTGTATGAAGATGACTTTGAGGATCATGTTCCGGCAGTGGGAAGAAGACTGTATGTGGATCATGAAAAACTTCCAATTATCGCCGTGACAAAAGGCAGACTCAATGTGATTTATGGAACAAGCGGCTATCAGGTTGGCCTGGGAGATTTGCTGCTGCGGATTTTGGAAGAGGAGACATGCTATAACAGGTAGAGGAGAGATAATGAATCAGGAAGCACAGGAATATTACAATATTGCCGGATGGGGAAAAGATAAATTAAACTACCATAGAATTTCAAAGTTTCATACAAACAGACGAAGGCAGAGTGATACCGGATTTTATGCATGTCTATGATTTTTTGGAGAAAGATAGTATGGTACAGTGTGAGGAAATACGGGCAGTAAGTATGGCAAGACTGGATGCAGTCCGTGGTTGTGTCGGCACATTGACGCCGGAAGATTTTGAAATGGTAAAAGGGAAATTTCGTAGGGCATACAGATTGTAGAGGAATAAAATCTGTTGACAGGAAAAATGTGTCTGTATATAATAAAAATGAAGAAGAAACTATGATTAAGTCCCACATCTGTTTTCAGAATACAGTGGGTATTTTATAAATGTTTCAACGAAGCCGTATGACCGAAAGGTATAGCTTCTGAAGGCTCCCCAGTCTGTCTGGGGAGTTTTTCTTTTCATAAAGATGGTATTTTATCTAAAGGGGTATATATTTACTTTTTGTGTTGGATTACATGGAGAGGGGAATTATCAGCAAGTGGGCAAATGAGTTGGAAGTAAAGTGTTTGTTGCTACAGATTTTGGAAGAGGATAAAAGAGAAATTTCCGATGATCCTTGGTAAGGAAGAGGTCAAAGTTATGACAGAAGCTGCCCTGCGTTATACAAAACAGTTTCAGATTGAACATCTGCTCAAGAAGAATCCGTATGAACTCTCCGGAGGAGAAAGGGTGGTAGAGAACAGTTTTATCAGGAGATTATCGGAAGAATGGCAGATTTGTAAGAATATAACAGCAGACTGTCCAGCCAAGAAAGTAAGGAGACAGTCTGCTGTATGCATTGTCCTGACGGATATAATTATTTTTTTAAGTTTGGCTTGAGCATTTCTAGAAGTACTATTTCACCATACATTCTTTTTTATAAAAAGCTATCCCATATTTTAAGATCGTCTGGTATCCTTCTTTTTGAAGGGAGTCTGCATAATGCCTTTCTTCAATCTGCTGTAGGGCCTCATCACATTTACATTCCAGATCCTGATAGCTGTCGGCTGTCTTGATTTCAAAGATGACAGCCTTTCCCCGGACACTTGGATATTTCAGAATCAGATCCGGTCTGCCGCTGCCGGATTCCCGGTTTGATACGACGATATAATCGCCAAAATGCTTTAAAAGACCGGCAAGAAAACCGTGATAATAGTTTTCCTGATAATCATAAAAACTAATTGTCTCCATGAGCATTTCAGAAAGGAACTCGGAGAGCTTTTTACGGTCACCGTCCAAAATACTGCGGTACAGTTCGGATAAATCTTTCATTTTTATTTTTTCTTCAAACCAGAGCAGGACAGTATGCTTATAGATATGCCGGACTTCCATGTTTGGAATTGCCAGCTCCATATAGATTTCGCCGTTTTCCTGATACTGTTTTCTTTTCTTGAGATAACCTGTAAAAAAAAGAAAATTCCACAAATAATCCTGGGAGGTGTCGATGTCGGCATAGGTGATGTCTTCATGGACTGGTTTGATAATTGTACCTCCTGCAATCAAGGATTCGATTTCCTGACGGACAGATAAATCCGCTTTTTCAATCAGCGTACGGACGATACTGTTGGAGCTTGTATTGGACCAGTACGGCTTAAAAAGAGCATGTTTGTCTTTGTAACAGGAATTCACGTCGTTGATCACGCTCCAGGGATTATATACTTCTGTGTTCCCGAAGCAGTAGCCATCGTACCACTTCCTGATATCTTCCCGGCGGTCTTCCAGCTGATAATCCCGAAGCATCTGGTCCACCTCTTCTTGAGTAAATCCAAAGTGTTCCGCATAGGACTGATCCATGATGGAAATCATTGACAAATTGTTTAAGCCGGTAAAGATAGATTCTTTGCTGATCCTTAAGCAGCCGGTGATGACAGCGAATTCCAGAGTGTCGTTCGTTTTGAGTGCAGATTCAAAAACAGACCGGATCAACGAGAGCATTTCCGGATAAAATCCGTGAAAATATACATTCTCCAGAGGGACATCGTATTCATCAATCAGGATAATGCAGCGGGTCTGAGAGGAAGCATAGAGACAGTCTGACAAAAATCTTAGTGATGTCAGGTATTCCTCTGACGCCGCCTTTTGCTCCACAAATCGATTGTATTTTTCCTGCTTGTCTCTGGAATCCAGAGAAGAGACAAGCGAAGCATGACGGTCAAATTCCCTTGCAATTTCCTCACGCAGACAGTAAAAAGCTGATTTAAAATCAGTCTGTTTTAATGATTTCAAAGAAAGTGTGATAACCGGATACTGTCCCATCTGATCCGTATAAGGATGGCCGGCATCCCAAATTTTAGTACCTTCAAAGAGAGGGGCTGGATTCACATCAGACTTTTCAAAAAAATACCGCAGCATACTGAGATTTAAAGTTTTACCAAAACGGCGCGGGCGTGTGAACAGATTGACTTTCCCTTTCAGATCGATCAGATCTTTGATCAGTAATGTCTTATCTATATAGTAATATCCTTTTTCAATGAGTTCTGCATAATTTTCAATGCCGACAGGCAGTGGGATCCAGCTCATGAAATATTCCTCCTATTTTTTGATATGATTTTATTTTACTACTTAGTAGAAAATGGTGCAAGCAAAGGAAATGTGAAAAAATCATCAAAACCTGTTGCATTTTGTCGTCGAGGATGTATAATTAGATTCGGTTCGCATATTTTGAACAAAAAGTATAGTATTAGAAAACCGGAGGTGCGGTAAGTGGACATTGGAAAGAAACTGAAAGAACTGAGGCTACAGAATGATCTGACGCTTGGAGATCTTGCGTCCCGCAGCGAGCTGACAAAGGGATTTCTCTCACAGGTGGAGCGTGGGCTGACGACGCCGAGTATTGCGACGCTTGAGGATATTCTGGAGGCGTTGGGAAGTAATCTGTCCGATTTCTTTCATGAAGAGGAAGAGAAGCAGATCGTGTTTCCTGTACAGGATTTCTTTGTGGATGAGCAGGAAGATTATACGATCGAATGGATTGTCCCAAACGCGCAGAAAAATGAGATGGAGCCGATCATTTTGACACTGCATCCGAAAAAAAAGAGCCATGTGCTCTCTGCTTATCAGGGCCAGGAGTTCGGTTATGTGCTGAAAGGAAGCGTAACCATCGTACAAGAGGGGAAAAAGTATAAGGTGAAGGCTCATGAGACGTTCTATATGGACGGGTCCAAGAGTCATTATCTGTACAATCACGGTACCGGCGATGCGAAGATCCTCTGGATCACAACGCCGCCGATGTTCTAGGAAGGAGAAATGAGATGGAAGAGAAAAAACTGATCGAGTTTCGCAATATTGTGAAAAATTTTGACGGCCAGATTGTCTTAAAAGGAATCAATCTGGATATTTATGAGAATGAATTTGTCACTCTTTTAGGTCCAAGCGGCTGTGGTAAGACAACACTTTTGCGTATTCTTGGGGGCTTTCTGGATGCGGACGAAGGTTCTGTGATCTTTGACGGGGAGGAAATCAGTAAAAAGCCTCCTTATGAGAGAGAGTTAAATACGGTTTTTCAGAAATATGCCTTGTTTCCGCATCTGAGTGTATATGAAAATATCGCTTTTGGACTGAAAATCAAGAAGATGAGTAAGGACGTCATCGACCAGAAGGTCATGAAGATGCTGAAGCTGATTGGACTTGAGGGATACGAAGATAAAAATACGACACTTCTTTCCGGCGGGCAGCAGCAGCGTGTTGCCATCGCAAGAGCGCTGGTAAATGAGCCGAAGGTGCTTCTGCTGGACGAGCCTCTGGCGGCGCTGGATTTGAAGCTCCGCAAGGAGATGCAGTACGAGCTGAAACGGATTCAGCAGGAGGTCGGAATTACCTTCATCTTTGTTACCCATGACCAGGAAGAAGCGCTGACCATGTCTGATAAAATCGTGGTCATGAAAAACGGGGAAATCCAGCAGGTAGGATCTCCGGAGGACATCTACAATGAACCGGCAAACCGTTTTGTAGCGAATTTTATCGGGGAGAGCAATATTATCCCGGGAACCATGGTGGAAGATTACAAGGTGCGTTTTGATGACATTACCTTTGACTGCGTGGACTTTGGATTTAAAGAGAACGAACCGGTAGATGTGGTCATCCGTCCGGAGGATATTGATATTGTGGATGTCAAAGACGGAAAGATGACAGGAGAAGTATTAAGTGTCCTGTTCAAAGGTGTCCATTATGAGATCATGGTGGAGACAGTTCCGGGAACAAGCGTCACCGTCAATATGCGTGTGATCCGGAATCAGGATGTAAAGAGTGAGGACGGCAAAGAGATGATCAGCGCCAATGATTTCTACGTGGATATCGACGACGTGGAAGAACTGGACGACAAGGAGATCATCGCCCTTTCCAATGCCCAGGCGTGGGACCCGGCGGCAGATGAACTGATTTCCATTGCCAAGGTAGAGTACAGTCTGGAAAAAGAAGAAGGAAAATATCCGGTTACCTTCTCCACATCCAACGGGACAAGTATTGTGCGGAATATCTATGTAGTAGACCAGCCGTTTGTTAAGAATGAAAAGGCAAATGAGGGTGTCATGGCGTTCAACTTCTTTAAAACAGTGGACGAGATCACAGAGTCACAGGCTCTTGATACGGATCTGAAGACCTGGGCCGGGGCACAGGGCTGGAAGCTCAGTAATGAAGATGAATCCGTGGATCTCAGCGTTGACTACGATTTTGAGCCTGAGGATGTCAAAGAGGGTGTATACCAGATCACCTTCTCCACGACAGGCCGGGAATTCAAAATCCATACAACGGATTATACCGAAGAGGGACAGGAGGTAGGGCTTACCTTTTTCCCGGAGGATATCCATGTCATGTCCAAGGAGGTATTCTAAATGAAACGATTTTCAAAGCTGGCAGTCCCTTATATTATCTGGGCTGCGTTGATGCTGGTACTTCCTATGGCGCTGATTGCCATGTATTCGGTCATGGAGCCTGGAAATAGTATTATTTCCTTCTCCCTGACACTGGATCATTACATCAAGTTCTTTACAGACCCGGATTTCCTTCTTATTCTGTGGAGATCTTTGTTAATTGCGATTAAAACAACGATTATCTGTCTGATCCTCGGTTACCCGGCAGCGTACTTTATTGCCAGGAGCAGTGAAAAGGTGCAGAATATTCTGATTCTCTGCATTACGATTCCGATGTGGATCAACATGCTGGTAAGAACCTACGCATGGATCGGCCTTCTCAGCGAGGGCGGAATCATTCAGCGGATCCTTGGAATTTTCGGGCTGGGAGATGTCGAGCTTTTGTATACAGAAGGATCAGTACTCCTTGGTATGGTGTACAACTTCCTTCCATTTATGATTCTGCAGATTCAGACGTCTTTAAGCAAGATGGATCATTCCCTTTTGGAGGCAAGCGCGGATCTTGGAGCAAGTCCGGCGCAGACTTTCCGGAGGGTAACGCTTCCGCTTTCCCTTCCGGGAGTCATCAACGGAATTACGCTGGTATTCCTTCCGGCAGTCAGTTCCTTCTTTATCCCGAAACTTTTGGGAGGCGGACAGTATTTCCTCATCGGAAATATGATTGAAAACCAGTTTATTACAGTTGGAGAGTGGAACTTCGGAAGTGCCATCTCCATGATTATGGCAGTGATCATGATGCTCCTGATGATGCTCGTGCGTAAAATTGAAACAAGAAATCAGGGCGGAAAGGGGGCAAAAGCATGAAAAAGAAGAAACGTACTTTAGGGAAGGCTTTGATGATTCTGATGATCGCATTTTTCTATTTGCCGATCCTCTATATGATTATCTTCTCCTTCAATGATGGAAAATCGCTGACCAGCTTTACCGGATTTTCCCTTCGCTGGTATCAGCACATGCTGGAGTCCCAGGACATGATGACCGCGCTCTATACCACCTTTAGTATCGCGATTCTTGCGACGATTGTGGCAACTGTCGTAGGTACGGTGGCGGCAATCGGATTGTCCAGTTCCAGAAAGGTAATCCGCAATATCATGGAACAGGTAAACAACCTTCCGATGATGAATCCGGAGATCGTGACAGCCATCGGTTTCATGCTTCTGTTCATCACCTTCAAGGTGGAAAAAGGGTATGTTACCATGCTTCTGGCACATATTGCCTTCTGTATTCCTTATGTTATGCTTTCCGTTATGCCGAAGATCCGCTCTCTGGATCCGAACCTGGCGGATGCGGCGATGGATCTGGGGGCAACACCGTTCAAGGCACTGACCAAAGTCATTGTGCCGCAGATTACACCGGGAATTGTCTCCGGTGCGCTGATTGCATTTACCATGTCGGTGGATGACTTTATTATTTCCTACTTTGTCACAGGAAGCGGCGTGAAGAACTTAAGTATCGTGGTATACACGATGAGTAAGCGTGTCAACCCGAGTATCAATGCAGTATCTACCCTTGTGGTAGTCATCATCACCATCGTGCTCCTTGTGATCAATCTGGCTCCGGTTATAGCGGCGAAGAGAGTGAAAAAGGGCGGTGCCGTGAAACGGAAAAGATGGGTACCGGCTGTTGCGGTATGCTGTGTTCTTGTGGTTGCCGTTGCCGCGCTGCAAAGAGGAGGCATCACAGGCAAGGATCGTCCTTTCGAAGGACAGACACTCCATATTTACAACTGGGGTGAGTACACCGGGGAAAATATTATCGGTGATTTCGAAGAAGAGACAGGTGCTACAGTCGTGATGGAAAACTTCGATTCCAATGAGCAGATGTACATTAAGGTGGCAAACGGAGAAGCCTACGACATTCTCGTCCCGAGTGATTATATGATTCAGCGTCTGATTGAGGAAGATTATCTGCAGAAACTGGATAAATCAAAACTGGACTGCTTTGACAAGCTGTCTGATGCGGTACTTGGTCTCCCGTACGATCCGAACAATGACTATTCCGTTCCGTACTTCTGGGGTACCGTGGGAATTGTGTATGACAAGACGAAGGTAGACATCAAAGATCTGGAGAGAGAAGGATACAATATTTTCCTCGATCAGAAGTATAAAGGAGACGTCTATCTGTACGATTCCGAGCGAGATTCCTTTATGATGGCGTTAAAAGCACTTGGATATTCCATGAATACCGAGAACGAGGCAGAGCTAAATGAAGCATACGAATGGCTCGTACAATGTGTGGAAACGATGGATACGGAAATCGTAACAGATGAGATCATTGACAACATGGCTCAGGGAAGAAAAGCGCTCGGACTGATCTATTCCGGTGACGCAAGTTATGTCATGGCCGAAAATGAAGACATGGGCTACTTCATGCCGGAGACCGGAACCAACCTCTGGTCTGATGCCATGGTGATTCCGAAAAACGCCAAGAATCCGGATCTTGCTCATGCATTTATCAATTATGCAAGCGATTATGACGGCGCATATGATAACTCCAGCTATGTAGGATATACCTCGGCCAACCAGGAGGTTATGGATGACCTTTCCGGGGAAGGCGGAGACTATGAAGGAATCAATGCCTACATCCCGCGGACGGACAATGAAAACGATGAAGTTTTTGAGTACAATGCGGATACGAAAAAGATTATCAGTGATCTCTGGAGCCGCGTCAAGATTGCGGCAAGTAACGCAGGTTAAAAGAGAATAAAAAAAGGGAAGACTTTCTTCTGCAGAAAAGCGGGAGCAGGTCTTCTTTTTTGTGTGCAGGAAATAAGAATTGACATTTCTTAGGAAACGAACTAAAATACTTAGGAACCGAAACAATTACAGAGGAGTGTGAACCTGCATGGAAACAGGAAAAATGATAAACCGGATTTCCAACCGGCTCCGGAGACGTTCCAGAAAGGTGCAGGAGACCCTGGGTATTACCGGAGCAAAAGGGAATGTGCTGGATTATATTCTGGTGGAAAGTGAAAAACACAACGTGTATCAGAAAGAGATTGAAAAGGAATTTGACCTTCGTCCTTCTACAGCGACAGAAGTATTAAAGCATCTGGAGGAGGAAGAACTGATTGTCCGTGTACCGGACGAAGAGGACGGACGGCTGAAAAAAATTGTCTTTACGGAAAAAGCAAAGGCGATCCGAAGTGCCCTCCGGTCGGAAATCAAGCAGTCGGAAGAAGTTCTGCTGCGTGGCATTTCCAGAGAAGAGCAGGCTGTATTTATGAAGATTACGGCTAAAATGCTGGAAAATCTGGAAGAGGAGGAGAAGAGAAATGAATGAGAATGAACTGATGGGACAGATGAAAATCTCAAAGGCCGTGGCAAAGATGGCTGTTCCCAGTGTCATCAGCAGTCTTGTGACAGTCGTCTACAACATGGCGGATACCTTTTTCGTGGGACAGACCGGGGATCCGCTTCAGGTGGCGGCTGTTAGCCTGACCAATCCGATTTTTATTCTGATGATGGCGTTTGCCAACATGTTCGGGATGGGAGGAAGCGCAGTCCTTTCCATGGCCCTCGGTGCGAAAAATGAGAAACGGGCAAGGCAGACTTCATCCTTTGTCACCTATGCCTCTCTGATTGTCGGAATACTGTTTGCAGTAATCCTGATCGTCTTTATGGATCCGATTCTGGCAGTGTTTGGCGCCAATGCAGAGACATATGAGTTTGCAAAAGGGTATACCTTCCACATTTCCTATGGCGCGCCGTTCATCATCTGGTCAGCGGCTGCCAGCTTTATTGTCCGGGCGGAAGGATCCAGTAAGGAGGCGATGATCGGAAGCATGATCGGAACGGTCGCTAATATTATTCTGGATCCGATCTTTATTTCCGTACTCAATCAGGGAACAGCCGGCGCGGCAATCGCAACGACCATTGGAAATATCCTGGCAAGTGGTTATTATCTCTGGTATTTCCTGAAGAAAAGCAAAGTGCTTTCGCTGAAATGGAGTGACTTTACCGTCCGGGAGTCAATCCTGACGAAGGTCTGCGGTTCCGGTCTCCCGACGGCAATTTTCTCTGCTCTCATGAGTGTTTCCACCATTGTGCTCAACCAGCTTCTGGTGGTCTATGGCAATGACCCGGTGGCGGCCATCGGAATTGTATTCAAGGCCAATATGTTTATCACCTTTTTGCAGATGGGAATTGCAAATGGAGTGCAGCCACTGCTTGGTTACAATTACGGCGCCGGAAATATGAAGCGGTTCCGCGGTGTGGAATCCTACACAAAGAAATGCTGTCTTGTGGCAGGAATTGCGGCAACGGCATTGTATTTCCTGTTCCGGGAACAGATCATCCGTCTCTTTATCAGCGACAATGAGGTCGTTTTCTACGGTGTGGATATGCTTGTTGCTTATATGCTCTCCGGACCCGTGATCGGATTTCTCTTCGTGAATATGAACTGTATGCAGTCCGTAGGAAGGGCGCTCCCGGCCACGATTCTTTCAGTGCTTCGACAGGGAATTCTCCTGATCCCGTTATTATATCTGCTCCGGGCGCTGTTTGGGCTGAACGGCGTGATTCTCGGACAGTCCGTGACAGACTATATCGCGGTCATTTTGTCCTTCTTCCTGTGGAGGAAAATCCGGAAATTACTGGAAAAACAGGCGGCACATTAAGGCCGTCTGTCTCTCCGGTTCTCATCCCGCCCTCAGGAAGTCAGCTCTTTTTTCTCATCTTATATTCCAGGGGCGTAAGCCCTGTCTTTTCTTTAAACTTGCTGATGAAATAGCTTGCGGAAGTAAATCCGGACTGAACAGCGATTTCCGTGACGCTGTTGTCTGTGTTGTCCAAAAGAAACAGTGCCTGGGATAGCCGGTATTCATTCAGATAATCAGAGATGGACATATTCATCATCTTCTTAAAATATCTGCAGCATGCACTTCGGCAAAGATTTACAGAATCACAAAGCTCATCAAGAACAAATTTTTTCTGATAATTTTTCTGCAGGAAATCAATCATTTTCAACAGTCTGGAATCATCCGTCTGGTAAGAACTGATACTCTTTGTCAGGATGAGGTGATCCCATAACACCATCCAGATCTTCTGAAGTTTCTGCTGAATCCGGCATTCCAGAAACGCATTTCCCCGATACTGCTCTTGAAAGATGTCGTGAAAATCGTCAGCAAGCGGTCGAATCAGAGAATCCGTCATGGAAAAATGAAAAAACCCGTTTCTGCTTAGGATTTCCGGCTGATAATACTGTTTCTCAAAATAACTTCCCCGAAAACCGGTGATCAGACAAGGATCAAAAAAGAATGTCTCATAGACTGCATTTTGCGCTTCTGTACCGCTTCGGATACTGTGAAGCATTCCCGGAAGGATCAGGAAGCCTTCTCCGGCTGCTACCTGTTCCTGATGCTTCAGCAGATTGACCGTCACTGCCCCCTCTTTTACCACGGAGATTTCGATGGAACCCTGCTTGTGCCAGTTGACAAAATGGTTCTGATAGGAAGACAGATTGTCGTGGGAAACTGCCAGGGGAAATTCCGGATTCAGCCGCAGCAATGTATTCAGTTCATGATCCACAGGGATCGTATTCATCGGCTCCCAGGGCCAGTCCAGGTATTGATGTTTCATCGATGCTCCTTTCTGACGAAAAAGCTAATATTTTGATAAAAACAGGGAAAATTCATATATATTTCCCGTTCTCTAGTCTATATAATTATATCAGGGAACCAGACTGACAACAAGATTGTATTAGAAGGAGAAAAAGATGGACAAGAATCAAACTGTAAGTGGACTGTCAATGGCTGAGCGGAGAGAAAAAGGATTATTATGGATTGATACAGGAGAAAATTTGAATCAGCAGGTGTATGCAAGAGGACTTTGCCAGGAATTTAATCAGACCAGACCGGAAGAAACGGAAAAAAGGAAGGAAATCTGGAAGAAGCTGTTTGCTTCCTGCGGAGAGGATAGCTGGATTGAACCGCCGTTGACACTGGCGATGGGAAATACGGTTTCGATCGGAGACGGGACCTATATTAATTCCAATCTTACCCTTGTAGATGACTATAAGATTACGATAGGAAAAAACGTACTGATTGCACCGAATGTGACAATCAGTGGCACAAACCATCCGATGTACTATAAAGCGCGTCCGCGGGGAGAGATGTACTGTAAAGAGGTAGTCATTGAGGATCATGTCTGGATCGCTTCCAATGTGACGATTCTGCCGGGTGTGACAATTGGAGATCATTCCATTATCGGAGCCGGTTCTGTCGTGACAAAAGACATTCCGCCCAATGTCATTGCCTTTGGCCATCCGGCGGAAGTGCACCGGGAAATCACAGAGGAAGATGAGATTTTTTACGATCACGGGAAACGGATCTCGGAGCATATTGTACTTGACATTCATGGATAATTTCGTTAGTCTTTTCCTTATAATACTATTGAGGAAAGAGAGCGCTATATGATGCAGACAAATGAAAATGCAATTGAACATATACCGGTAACAGAACCGGAACGGCAGTATTACTTTATTGAAAAGTGCAAAGACTATGTCAGGAAGATTTCAGAGGAGCTGAGACGTCCGCTGACAGCGGCGGTCATCACATTTGGCTGTCAGATGAATGCCAGAGACTCCGAAAAGCTGACCGGAATTCTTGAGAAGATCGGTTACACGATGATCGATCAGGAGGAAAAGGCGGATTTCGTTATCTACAATACCTGTACGGTCAGAGAAAATGCGAATCAGAGAGTCTATGGAAGACTTGGCCAGCTGAACCGTGTCAAAAGAAAAAATCCACACATGCTGATCGGACTCTGCGGCTGTATGATGCAGGAGCCGCATGTGGTGGAAAAGCTGAAAAAGAGCTACCGGTTTGTAGATCTGATTTTCGGAACCCACAATATTTATAAATTTGCGGAAGTGCTTGCCACCCGGTTTGAATCCGAACGGATGGTCATTGATATCTGGAAGGATACGGACCGGATCGTGGAGGATCTTCCGAGCGAGCGGAAATATTCGTTTAAATCAGGAGTCAATATCATGTTTGGCTGCAATAACTTCTGCAGCTACTGTATTGTGCCGTATGTCAGAGGACGGGAACGGAGCCGGAATCCGCGGGATATCATCCGGGAAATCGAAAATCTGGCAGCGGACGGCGTGAAAGAAGTCATGCTTCTGGGACAGAATGTCAATTCTTATGGAAAGACGCTGGAGGAACCGATGACGTTTGCGGAGCTTTTACGGGAAGTGGAAAAGATCGACGGCCTGGAACGAATCCGCTTTATGACGTCCCATCCGAAGGATCTGTCCGATGAACTCATTGAAGTCATGCGGACTTCCAAAAAGATCTGCCATCATCTGCATCTTCCGGTACAGTCCGGAAGCACGGAGATTTTAAAAAAGATGAACCGCAGATATACAAAGGAACAGTATCTGGAGCTTGTACACAAAATCCGGGAAGCAGTGCCGGACATCTCCCTTACAACCGACATTATTGTAGGATTTCCGCAGGAGACAGAAGAAGATTTTGAGGAGACGCTGGATGTGGTGAGAAAGGTACGCTACGACAGTGCGTTTACCTTTATCTATTCCAAACGGACCGGAACACCGGCAGCAGTTATGGAAGGGCAGGTGCCGGAGGATGTGGTGAAAGACCGCTTTGACCGCCTGTTAAAAGAAGTTCAGACGATCGCTTCCGAAGAGTGTGCAAAGCATGAAGGAACCATTCAGACCGCACTGGTAGAGCAGGTCAACGAACACGATCCATCTCTTGTGACAGGAAGACTTGGCAACAACCTGCTTGTTCATTTTCCGGGAACAAAAGAGCAGATCGGAAAACTCATCGATGTGAAGCTTCTGGAGTGTAAAGGATTTTATTACATTGGAGAAGCAGTGGAAAAATAATCCGTCAGCCTGACAGATGTATAATGCCGGAAATAACGCCCACACTATGTATGGAAATGTACAAAAGTGAGGGCGTTTTTTATGAAAAAATTAAGTGAATACTTATTTCTGTGGGCAGTCGGAGGCTGCCTTTATTATACATTTGAAATTGTTTTCCGGGGATTTTCCCACTGGACCATGTTCGTACTTGGCGGCCTGTGTCTTGTATTCTGCACGGCCCAGGGGCGGGCGGGAAGATGGAGGGATCCGCTGGGAATCCAGATTTTACGGTGCATGATCTTTGTGACTTCCTGCGAATTTATTACAGGAATCATTGTCAACAAATGGCTGAATCTCGGCATCTGGGACTACAGCAACGTACCGTTTCAGCTATTTGGCCAGATCTGCCTGCCCTTTATGGCGCTGTTTGGTCTTCTATGTACAATCGGAATCTATCTGGGCGGCTATCTGCTGCATGTGCTTTACGGGGAAGAAAAGCCGAAAATCCCCATTTGGTAACAAAAACGAAATTTTTCTTTTGCTGCCCGGAAAATGGTGATATAATGTAATATCAGGGCAAAGTTCCCTGAACACGAAAACAGGAAGTAAAAAAGATAAAATAGAACAAGCAGCAAAAGAAAAGGAGAACAAAAGTGGCAGAATTAACACCAATGATGCAGCAATATATGGAAACGAAAAAAGAATATAAGGACTGCATTTTATTTTATCGTCTTGGGGATTTTTATGAAATGTTTTTTGACGACGCACTGACGGCGTCCAAAGAGCTGGAAATTACTCTGACCGGGAAGAACTGCGGCCTGGAAGAGCGCGCGCCGATGTGCGGGGTGCCGTATCATGCAGTAGACAGTTACCTGTCCCGGCTGGTGGAGAAGGGATATAAGGTTGCCATCTGTGAGCAGGTGGAGGATCCGAAGCAGGCGAAAGGGATCGTGAAAAGAGAGGTCATCCGGATCGTCACTCCGGGAACAAACATCGATTCCATGACAAGGGATGAGACGAAGAATAATTATATCATGTCCATTGTCTATGACGCGGGAAGATACGGAATCTCTATTGCGGACGTTTCCACCGGAGATTATTTTGTGACAGAAACAGACAGCGAGAGCAAGCTGTTTGATGAGATTTATAAATTTTCACCATCCGAGATTATCTGCAACGAGGCGCTTTATGTAAGCGGGATTCAGCTGGAAGATCTGAAAAACCGGATGCATGTTGCCATTTCCTCTCTGGATGCCTGGTATTTTGACGAGGAACTTTGTAAAAAAGCATTGAAAGAACATTTTCAGGTGGCATCCCTGGAGAGCCTTGGGATCGCCGATTATGACTGCGGCGTGACCGCTTCCGGAGCGCTTCTTCAGTATCTGATCGAAACACAGAAGACATCCCTTGCCCACCTGACGAAGCTGACTACGTATTCCACAGGAAAATATATGGTGCTGGACAGCTCCACAAGGAGAAATCTGGAGCTCTGCGAGACTCTGCGGGAAAAGCAGAAGCGTGGATCCCTTCTCTGGGTGCTGGATAAGACAAAAACAGCCATGGGAGCCAGACTTCTGAGGAAATATGTGGAGCAGCCGCTGATTGATAAAGAGGAGATTACGAAACGTCTGGATGCGGTGGAGGAGCTTTTAAAGGAGGCAATTTCCAGAGAAGAGATCCGGGAATATCTGTCCTCGGTCTACGATCTGGAACGTCTGGTAGGAAGGATTTCCTATCAGTCGGCCAACCCGAGAGATCTGACAGCCTTCAAGGCATCTCTTTCCATGCTGCCACATATTCGGACAATTCTGGGAGACATGAAGAGCCCGCTGCTTCAGAAACTGTATGACGATATTGATCCGCTGGAGGATCTGTGCAGCCTGGTGGAAAATGCAATCATTGACGATCCGCCGATGGCAATGAAGGAAGGCGGAATCATACGGGACGGTTACCATGAAGAGGTAGACCGCCTTAGAAAAGCAAAGACGGACGGAAAGACCTGGCTTGCCGAGCTGGAGCAGAAAGAACGGGAAAAGACCGGTATCAAAAATTTAAGAATCAAGTATAACAAGGTGTTCGGATACTATCTGGAAGTAACAAATTCTTTCAAAAATATGGTGCCGGATTACTATACAAGAAAGCAGACACTGACCAATGCGGAGCGTTACATTATTCCGGAGCTCAAGGAGCTGGAAGATCTGATCCTTGGAGCTGAGGATAAGCTGTATGCGCTGGAATATGAGCTTTACTGTGACGTACGAAACCGGATTGCGGATGAGATTGTCCGGATTCAGACGACGGCGAGGGCGGTCGCAGCGGTGGATGCTTTTGCCTCCCTGGCACTTGTAGCAGAGCGGAATCATTACGTGCGTCCGAAAATCAATGAAAAGGGAACCATTGATATCAAGGATGGAAGACATCCGGTCGTGGAGAAGATGATCCCGAATCATATGTTTATCGCAAATGATACATACCTGGATGACAAGAAGAACCGGGTGGCCATCATTACAGGGCCGAATATGGCCGGGAAGTCCACGTATATGAGACAGACCGCACTGATTGTACTGATGGCGCAGATCGGCTCCTTTGTTCCGGCTTCCCAGGCCAATATCGGGCTGGTGGACCGGATCTTTACGAGGGTCGGGGCATCCGATGACCTGGCATCCGGCCAGAGTACCTTTATGGTGGAGATGACTGAGGTTGCGATTATTCTTCGTAATGCCACGAGCAAAAGTCTTCTGATTCTTGACGAGATCGGAAGGGGAACGAGTACCTTTGACGGTCTCTCGATTGCCTGGGCGGTGGTGGAGCATATCAGCAATGCCAGACTGCTGGGGGCAAAGACGCTCTTTGCGACTCATTATCATGAGCTTACCGAGCTGGAAGGAAAGATCGACAGCGTCAACAATTACTGTATTGCAGTCAAGGAAAAAGGCGATGACATCGTATTTCTGCGTAAAATTGTAAAAGGCGGGGCGGACAGAAGCTATGGAATTCAGGTGGCAAAGCTTGCAGGCGTGCCGGAGACTGTCATCACCCGTGCAAAGGAGATTTCCGAGGAGCTTTCCGATGCGGATATTACGACGCGGGTACGCGAAATGAGCGTGCAGGGACAGGAGACGAAGGCAAAAGAAAAGCCGAAGAAAATGGATGTCGTGGACATGGCTCAGATGTCTCTGTTTGACACGGTATCGGACAATGATGTGATTGAAGAGATCAAGGGAATGGATATCAGCCGTATGACACCGATGGATGCGATGAATACTCTGTATCAGCTTCAGAACAAGCTGAACAACCGGTGGTAAGGAGGAACGATGGGAAAGATTCAGGTTTTAGATCAGGTTACAATCGATAAGATCGCCGCCGGAGAGGTGGTAGAACGCCCGGCCTCCGTAGTCAAGGAGCTGGTGGAAAACGCGATCGATGCCAGAGCAACCGCCGTGGAGGTGGAAATCGAGGACGGCGGAATTTCGCTGATCCGGATTGCGGACAACGGGACCGGGATGGAGCCGGACGATGTGCGGAATGCCTTTTTGCGCCATTCTACAAGTAAGATCCGCCAGGTAGATGATCTGATGCATATTTCCTCTCTGGGATTCCGCGGCGAGGCACTATCCAGCATTGCGGCAGTTTCCCGGATCGAGATGATTACAAAGGGGCGGGATCATGTTCTTGGAACCTCGTATCAGATTTCCGGTGGAAAAGAGATTTCCATGGAGGAGACCGGAGCGAAGGACGGAACAACCTTTCTTGTGCGCCAGCTGTTTTACAACGTGCCTGCCAGAAGAAAGTTCCTGAAAACCCCGATGACGGAAGCCAGTCATGTCAGCGATCTGATGACCCGGCTTGCCCTGTCCCGGCCGGATATTTCCTTTCAGTTTGTCAACAACGGGCAGGAGCGGATGCATACGTCGGGGAATGGCCGCTTAAAGGATGTGATATACCATATTTATGGACGGGAAATCACGGCCAGTCTGATCGAGATTTCTGTGGAAAATGAAGAGATCCGGCTTTCCGGATTTATCGGAAATCCGACCGTGACACGGGGGAACCGGAATTTTGAGACATTTTTTGTGAACGGACGATATATCAAGAGCGGGATTCTTTCAAAAGCAGTGGAAGATGCGTATAAAGATTTTACGATGCAGCATAAATATCCGTTTGTGGTACTGCATCTTGAAATTCTGGGAGAGGAGATAGACGTCAATGTTCACCCGACCAAGATGGAGCTGCGGTTCGGGCATCAGCAGGAAGTGTACCGCTTCCTGTATGAGGCAGTATCAAAGGCGCTGCACGGAAGAGATCTGATTCCAAGAGTCGAGGCGCCGGAAGCGCCGAAGGCTCCTGTGCCGGAACAAAAGAAAGAAATACCGGCAGCCGCAGAACCGCCTGTCAGACCGGAGGAAAAACCGGAAGCAAAGAAACCGGTTCCGGAGCCGGAAAAGAGGGATTTAAACTACTTTATGGAACGGATGAAGGAGCGGGTGACCTCTTATCATAATCAGTATGCATCGGCAGAGGTAAAAGACCGGAGCGATATTCACAAACCGGCCGTAGACAGCGGGCGCATCCGGGAGGCGGTATCTTACCGAGTCAGAACAGAAGGGAAAAAAGACGAAATCAAGAACCAGAAGCCGGAACAGACGGCGGAGCAGCTTACGCTTTTTGATGAAAAGCTGCTGGATGAGGCATCTGTACCGGACTATCAGATCATCGGACAGGTCTTTGATACTTACTGGATTGTCCAGCTTCATGACAGCATGTACATTATCGACCAGCATGCGGCTCATGAGCGGGTGCTGTACGAGCGGACATTAAAGGGAATGAAGACGAGGGAATATACGTCTCAGTACATCAGTCCTCCGATTATTCTGGATCTGTCCATGCAGGAGGCGGAGCTCTTTCGCAGGTACATGGACCGGTTTACCAGAATCGGGTTTGAGATCGAGCCTTTTGGGGGAGATTCCTTTGCAGTGCGCGCAGTGCCGGACAATCTGTTCAGTGTGGCAAAAAAGGAACTTCTTATGGAGATGATCGACAGTCTTTCTGATGAGGTCAGTACGAACATGACGCCTGAGATTCTGGATGAAAAGATTGCATCCATGTCCTGTAAGGCGGCAGTAAAAGGAAACTCCAGATTGTCAAGAGCGGAAGTGGAGGAACTTCTAAAGGAGCTTTTGAAGCTTGACAATCCATATCACTGTCCGCACGGGCGTCCGACGATTATTGCCATGACAAAGAGGGAACTGGAAAAGAAATTTAAACGAATCATATAGATAGGGTGAATAAAAATGAAACGACCACTGGTTATACTGACAGGTCCGACGGCGGTAGGGAAGACAGCCCTTTCCATCGGGCTTGCAAAGAAAATCGGCGGAGCGGTCATCTCGGCGGATTCCATGCAGGTATACCGGTATATGGACATCGGTTCGGCCAAGATCCGCGCGGAAGAAATGGACGGTGTGCCGCATTATCTCATTGATGTGCTGGAACCGACAGAAGAATTTCATGTTGTGAAATTTCAGGAGCTTGCCAGACAGGCGATGGAGGAAATCTATGAGAAGGGCATGATTCCGATTGTGACAGGGGGAACCGGATTTTATATCCAGGCACTTCTGTATGATATTGATTTTACGGAAAGCAGCGAGGACACCGGTTACCGGAAAGAGCTGGCAGATTTTGCAGACCGGTACGGCGAGGAAGCGCTCCATGCAAAGCTGCGGGAAGTGGACGAACGGGCGGCTGAAGAGATCCATCCGAATAACCGGAAACGGGTAATTCGTGCGCTGGAGTTCTATCATCTGACCGGACAGAAAATCTCCGAACACAATGAGACGGAGCGGCAGAAGGAGTCACCGTATCAGTTTGCGTATTTCGTCCTGAACGATGAGCGGGAGAGGCTTTACGGGCGGATTGACCGGAGAGTGGACCAGATGCTGGAGGAGGGCCTGGTCGACGAAGTCCGGAAACTGAAGGATATGGGCTGTACAAGGGACATGGTGTCCATGAAAGGGCTTGGATATAAAGAGATTCTGGCTTATCTGGAAGGAGAGATCCCTTTTGAGGAGGCTGTCCGGATTTTGAAGCGGGATACGAGACACTTTGCGAAGCGTCAGATTACCTGGTTTAAGCGGGAAAGAGATGTGATCTGGGTCCCGAAGCAGGAATTTGATTACGATGAAACGAAAATACTGGAATTTTTACTGGAAAATCTAAGGAAAAGAGGAATAATACAAAATGGATCAGATGACAGGTCATAAGATGGATGAGTTCATAAAGGCAAAGTACGAGGAGGCAGGCATCTCGCGGAAGGTCTATGAGTTTGGGGCAAAGATTGAGGACTCCTTAAAGGAGCGTTTTGCAGCCATTGACCGGATCGCAGAATACAATCAGTTGAAAGTTGTCCATGCGATGCAGAAAGCCAGAGTGAATTCCGAGTGCTTTCAGTATGTATCCGGCTATGGCTACAATGACTTTGGAAGAGATACGCTGGAGCAGGTGTATGCGAACATTTTTCACACGGAAGATGCTCTCGTACGCCCGCAGATTACCTGCGGCACCCATGCCCTTGCCCTTGCGCTGGCTGCCAATCTTAGACCGGGAGATGAGATGATTTCCGTGGCAGGAAAGCCGTATGATACGCTGGAAGAAGTCATCGGAATCCGGGAGTCCAAAGGATCTTTGAAAGAATACGGCATCAGCTACCGCCAGGTAGATCTTCTTCCGGATGGAAGCTTTGATTTTGAAAAGATTGCAAAAACGGTGCGTCCGGATACCAAGCTTGTCACAATCCAGCGTTCCAAGGGATATCAGACGAGACCGAGCTTCTCGGTTGACCAGATCGGAGAGGCGATCCGTTTCATCAAAGAGCGGTTCCCGGATGTGATCTGTATGGTGGACAACTGTTACGGCGAGTTTGTGGAGCTGCAGGAGCCAAGCGATGTGGGGGCAGACATGGTAGTCGGCTCTCTGATCAAAAATCCGGGAGGCGGACTTGCGCCGATCGGAGGCTATATCGCAGGAAGAAAAGATCTGATCGAGAACTGTGCATACCGTCTGACTTCGCCGGGACTTGGAAAAGAAGTAGGTGCGTCCCTTGGAGTTATGAAGGACTTTTATCAAGGGCTGTTTCTGGCGCCGACTGTGGTCAAAGGAGCAGTGAAAGGAGCAATCTTTGCGGCCGGAATCTATGAGGAACTCGGTTTCCACGTCATCCCGTCCAAAGATGAAGAACGGCACGACATCATTCAGGCGGTAGAATTCGGAACTGCGGAAGGTGTGATCCGTTTCTGCCAGGGAATTCAGGCAGCCGCTCCGGTGGATAGCTATGTGACGCCGGAACCATGGGCAATGCCGGGCTATGACAGCGATGTCATTATGGCAGCAGGAGCATTTGTTCAGGGATCTTCCATCGAACTCTCAGCAGATGCGCCGATCAAACCGCCGTATGCGGTGTATTTCCAGGGGGGACTGACCTGGGAACACGCCAAATTCGGAATTCTGATGAGCCTTCAGAAATTAGTGGAAGCTGGTGTGGTAACGATTCAGTAAAGGAGCAGGCATGGAGAAAGTATTGGTGATCGGAGGGGGCGCCTCCGGCATGATGGCCGCCATTGCGGCGGCGGGGCAGGGTGCAGAAGTGACCATTCTGGAACAGAATGAGCAGCTCGGAAAAAAGATTCTGTCCACTGGAAACGGAAAATGCAATTTTACAAATATTAACCAGATACCGGGAGCCTATCGTGGAGAACATCCGGAATTTGCCCAGGATGTGATTTCCCGTTTTCCGGTGCCGGATACGATCCGTTTGTTTATGGAACTGGGACTTTACTCCAAAAACAAAGACGGGTATCTTTATCCGCACTCGGAACAGGCATCCGCTGTGCGGGATGTCCTTCTCATGGAGCTTCGACGTCTGCATGTCCGGATTGAGACATCGGTCTGCGTGGAGGAGATTCAAAAAGAAGGAAACAGTTTCCGGGTAAAGGCAGTAAAAAGCATTTTGAAGCAGGAGAAAAAAAGTAAAAAGCGTATGGTTCTTGTAAAAACCGGAGAAGAGGAAAAGGTCTATCTGACAGAAAAGCTGATTTTGACAGCAGGCGGACTTGCGGGAAGAGTACAAAAGGCGGACGGAACCGGAATGCAGATCGCCGAACATTTCGGACACCGGGTCGTTCCGTGTGTACCAGCACTGGTTCAGTTGAAATGCCGGGAAACGTTTTATCCATCCCTTGCGGGAGTACGCGCGGGAGCCAAGATCGAACTTCTCTGTGATGGAGTTGTGGAGGCATTGGATATCGGAGAAATCCAGTTTACAGAATACGGGATTTCCGGAATCCCGGTCTTTCAGGTAAGCCGTTTCGCGGCGCGGGCTCTGGAACAGAAGAAGACCAGTGTTGCAGCGGAGCTTGATTTCATGCCGGAATTTACAGAGACTCAGCTGGAAAGCTTTTTCATGAGCAGAATTCAGATGCGGCCGGAAAAGACGATGAATCAGTTTTTTACCGGAATCTTTCATGAGAAACTTGCGGCGGTGTTCCTTAAGAGGGCAGGAATCCCTCCGGAACTGAAAGTGGACAGCCTGGGAGATCAGAACCGTTACCGTCTTGCAAAGATCATCAAAGGATTTCAGACGGAAATTACCGGTACAAACGGCTTTGAACAGGCACAGGTAAGTGCGGGCGGAATTTCCACCGAAGAAATCTGCCCGGATACGATGGAATCACGTCTGATCCCGGGACTGTATTTTGCCGGGGAGATCGTAGATGTGGACGGCATGTGCGGCGGCTATAATCTGCAGTGGGCTTGGTCCAGCGGTCATGTGGCCGGCATCAGTGCTGCCGGAAAGGAGAGGCCATGCTAAGGATTGGACAACTGAAAATTAAAACCGGACATACAAAAGAGGAGCTGGAAAGAAAGGTCGAACGTGCTCTTGGCGTGTCCAGAGAAGAGATCCAGTCCATTGAAATCCGGAAGCGTTCGATTGATGCCAGAAAAAAACCGGAAATTTATTATGTATACACGGTTGATGTGAAGCTGACAAAAGTGAAGAAGGAAAAAGCGATTCTGTCCCGCAGAAAACTTAAGGATGTATCCGAAGCAAAAGAAACATCGTATGAGTTTCCGGCGTGCAGGGAAGCGTCTGAGATGAAACACCGGCCGGTAGTAGTAGGAAGTGGTCCTGCCGGACTGTTCTGTGCGTATCTGCTTGCAAAACACGGATACCGTCCGATTCTGATTGAGCGCGGGGCGCCGGTGGAAGAACGAAAAAAAGCAGTGGAGGCGTTCTGGGAGACCGGAGTGCTGGATACAAGGACAAATGTTCAGTTTGGCGAGGGCGGTGCAGGGACTTTTTCCGACGGGAAACTGAACACTCTGGTGAAAGATCCGGCAGGAAGAAACCGGGAAGTGCTGAAGATCTTTGTGGCGCATGGTGCACCGGAGGAGATCCTGTATGAGAATAAACCACATATCGGAACGGACATCCTGATTGATGTGGTACGCCGGATGCGGGAATCCATAGAGGATTCCGGCGGAGAATGCCGGTTTTACACAAAGCTGACCGGAATCAACACCGGGGACGGCAGAGTGAAGGAAATCCGGATCGAAGAGCAGGGGAAAGAATCCCTGATTCCTGCGGAAGTGGTTGTACTGGCTTTGGGACACAGCGCAAGAGATACCTTTGCGATGCTGAAAGAGACAGGAGTATTTCTGGAAGCAAAATCCTTTGCGGTGGGCGTCCGTGTCGAACACCTTCAGAAACGGATCAATCTGTCCCAGTATGGTACGGAACAACATCCGGATCTTCCGGCGGCTGCATACAAGTTGACGGCAAAAGCGGAAAACGGGCGGGGAGTCTACACGTTCTGCATGTGTCCGGGAGGCTATGTAGTCAATGCGTCCTCTGAAGAGGGGCGTCTCTGTGTCAATGGAATGAGTTATCATGGAAGAGCCGGAAAAAATGCCAACAGCGCCGTGATCGTGACTGTGACACCGGAAGACTACGCTGCAGATGGAAATCAGGGACCGCTTGCCGGAGTGGAATTTCAACGACATCTGGAAGAGCGGGCATATGAAGCAGGAAACGGAAAGATCCCGGTACAATGCTTCGGAGATTTTAAAAATGGCCGAATTTCCCATTCCTTTGGAGAGGTGTTTCCGCAGATGAAGGGGGCGTACTGCTTTGGCAATGTACGTGGAATTTTCCCGGAGGAGATCGCTTCTTCCATTCAGGAAGGGATCGAAGCATTTGAACAGAAAATTCATGGATTTTCCCGAGACGACACGGTTCTTTCCGGCGTCGAGGCAAGGACGTCCTCCCCGGTGAGAATTACAAGAGATGAAACGATGCAGAGTGTGAATGTTCAGGGGCTGTATCCATGCGGAGAAGGCGCCGGATACGCAGGCGGAATTACTTCGGCTGCCATGGACGGCATGAAAACAGCGGAAGCAGTTGCGAAGAAGTATCAAGCATTTTGCGAGTGATTTTCCTGATATAAAAATAGTCAGGGCAGTCAATTGTGTTTCTGTACACGATTGACTGCCCTGGTTTTTGTTACCGATAGCGTTTGAGCAGATGATTGTAAATAATTCTACCTCTGACTGCTCCTCGGGGCAAGCCCCGTGGGTTCTATTGACAGGATTAACATGATAGCGTACACCGCAAGGTATCGAACTCGAAAGTACCGAATACCAAGGGCTTTGGCTTCATACTTTGCCCTGGAGCAACAAAACTGGCGTTCAAGCAGACTCGATTGTCCACATTAGCGGACGCCTTCTATCTTTCGATAAGGATGCACAGTCAAACACCCTATATTTGGTCTTAACAGGCGATGCCGGAGTTCAGTACGTGGATTCCGGCATGTTTTATATAATCAATCATTTTAATGTGCATTTCGTTTAGGGTACCAAAAGTTTTCAGGCAGGTTTCACGGTCTGGTGCAGAAAAATCCGGGTTTGCGTTGTATAGCAGAAAAGAAGAATACCAATCCCTCTGCACTACTTCTCCATCCTCAAGTGCAAACATTCGTTGAGAGAGCTTTTTCTTGATATAATCATCTGCAGTGTGGTCGTATTGACTCGCGCGGAACATCTTTTGGACTTCATGGTAAACCCCTCCGGTCATCTCAAATCTGGTTTTCAATACGGCCTGAAAGGTTCCGGGACAACGATTTTTTAAAGATTTCCCAAATCGTTTTCGCCGTTGATTTTTCTTTTGGGTAGTCTCCCTGGCAGATTGCGTGTCTTTCTGTTTTGCCCGTTTCTGCAAAGCCTTAAAATTTGGCGGTTCTGTGATTACGGTGTCCCCAATACACCGGAGATGGTTGACATCCTCATGGATTGCATATTTACGGCTTTCTGCATTTTTACGGCAGAGGTTTGCATGCTCTTTCTGTATTTCGATATACCGTTTACTTTTCACCCATTTTTTATAGCCTTTTTTGATAGTCCCGTCAGCATTATAATTATCTGGGTTCGTTGCACGACGGCTCCGGTCCATTTTCCTGAGAAGCTGACGTTCCCGTTTTTCCGCGTGGAAAATGGACAGGCCACGTTCAGAAAGATTTTTCAGGCCGACTTCCTTGTCGGAGGTATACGCGACCGTTTGCGTGCCGATATCAATTCCGATACGTCCATTCCCGAACGTGTGTCTTGGGGTAACCCCGTCAGTTTTGTATTTCGGAGCTGCGTGTCCTTCTATCGTCAGATGCATATATACCCGCAGCTTCCCGCGAATTTTCTTGCAGACCAAAGCCCCATAGCATGGACGGAATGTATCGGTTATTTCCCCTGTTTCCATCATTGCGCTGACGGCCATCTCATCCTTTTGTTCCGGCGATGCAAGGTAATCCAGCAGACGGTTTACTTCGTCCTGTTGGAACTTATCAAGAATCTTCGTAGTAAACTTTTCGTTTCCGATGTTAGAACATTTAAAATACAATTTGCCATCGGCCACATACAGAACGATGCCTCGGTTAATTTGTTTTGCCCTGATTTCTGGCAGCTCTCCGCGTTTCTTGAAATGAATCGTTTCTGCGCCGCCAAAAAGGACTTTCTCCACCCCTGCCCAAATATCTTCTACACGGGAAAGAGCAAAAATGCTGTTAAGATCATCCCGGTCTTTCAGGAATTGCATATATGTACGGGCGTCATCCCATGACACATGATATGCTTTTTGCATCTCTGACATCTTAGAAGCGATTTCTTTCCGTGCTTTTTTAATAGCCTCATTGTCAGGACTACGCTTCAGGCGTTCTGTGAGTTCCCCATAATCTTTTAGTAATGCCCTATATTTTTTGGTTCGGATAAGCTGCGCCAGCCCTTTTTCTAATTTGGCTGTAAGTTTATTCCCGCAGACACGGAGCCGGTCAGATAAAGAAAAGGCGCGGCGTTTCATATCTTCTGACATATCAACTTCTAAAACAAGGACATGCCTTGCCGACTGTGAGCGGAACACTCTACGGCATTTCTCATATTCAGTTTTCTCATGTTTCGTCCTTGCCATGTTTTTGTTCCTCAATATATTTTTTGACCGTAGTTTCACTGATATGTCCGACAGAGGAGATAAAATATCCAGCCGACCAGAGTACACCAGCACGCGCGTAAAATCTTTTGAGTTGCGGATATTCTTTAAACATTTCAATTGCACTGATGCTTTTGAGGGTTCGCGCAATATCACATGGGGCAACAGTCTGTGGGCAGTCCACAAAAATATGTACATGGTCCGGCATGATTTCTAATGCTTTAATTGTGTATCCGTATCGATCACATATGCCTGCCAGAATATTTTTCAAGGCTTCATCTGCCCCATCCTTTAGAACAGAAAAACGAAATTTCGGACACCAGATAATGTGATACTGTGTTAAATATTTACAATGTGATGTCCTATGGTATTGTTCAGTCCCTGAGGTCATTTGACATTTCCCCTAGTTGATATTTTTCCTGGATACCTCGTCGCATCAATTCTAAAAAAGTGATTGTCCGGCCCTCTTCGACGGAGTAGATACGGGCAAGATTTTCAAGTTCGTTTTTCCATTCTATAGGAATTGAGATATTGATCTGTACATTATTACTTCTTGGCCTTGCCATGATGATATTCTCCTTCATTTCTTTATTATACATATATTATATATTAGTTCTATGTCTTTGCAAAGAAAAAAGATGGCTTCATCCCCGGGGCAAGCCCAGGGGTTTTCGCCCATGTTGTATTTATAACAAGTTGAAATATGAGATATGCACCTAAATATAACAATATTATGCCTGAATGAGTAATGATTTCCAGCTGACCTAATATGGAAAATACAACGATTGAAAAACAGATAACGATAATGCCATATACATACGCATAATGCCCTGATTTATCTCTCAGCTTTATATTTAATTCGTCATGCAGTTCAATCGCTTCTTTCTCTGATTTTTCTTGATATCTCTTTTTGTTTTCCGGTTTATTCCAGTAGAAATATTTAAAAATTATCATAAGACCGGGACCGATTCCTACACCGGCAAAGCCACAAAGCAAACTATCCAATTTTGTATTTGTGAATATTGCAATTAAAAGAAGAATCACACCGGCAATGAGATATATAAAGCCGGTTATCAAATTACTCTTTTTCATTCTCTCCACTCCTTTCATGGATGAATATGTTCTCAATACTTTCGCCAAAAAAATCAGATATGACAAAGGCTAATTCCAAAGATGGATTATATTTGCCTGTTTCTATCGAACTAACCGTTTGTCGAGAAACTTTTATCGCTTTTGCAAAATCTTCTTGATTCATACCTAATTTTTTCCTTAACTCTTCGACTCGATTTTTCAAGCAGTGAATCCCTCCTTTTGACAAGGTACCTTTACAATTTGATCATACCTGCCTTGCGAGAAAATGTCAAGGTTCCTTTACAAAAAACCAGGGTTGTTTCATGAACAACTCAGACCGGACTATACCTGAAATTATTTTCCTATATCGGTTCTGTTGAGCTTAATACGAAAAAAAGCGCAAATTCCCCCCTCTTCTCTTTACATTGCCTTTTTTTA
>NZ_BSBO01000029.1:0-57029 GCF_027924685.1 Sellimonas catena | reverse complement strand
TGCGATGCATGTCTCTATTATAAGGCTCTGGAATGTGATTTCCTGTCCCGGAACAGTGATTTCCGCTTATCCGGAATAGTGATTTCCTAACGCCGGACTGGTGATGGAAAATGCCCCGGAATACTCAGTTTGCGATATAAGATTTTCCCGCGCCCGTTGCTCCCTTCAGGATTACATGGTGGTTGTCACGGATATACGCGCAAGTTGCAAGCTTTGTGATCAGCCCTTTATCCAGTTCACGGTCTTCATGGTACTCGATCGCTTCCACACAGGCCTGGCTTTCACTGAGTTTGGCTTCATGGATCCGGCGCTGGATTGTGTTTTTTCTTCGGGAAACGCTTTCTGCGTCTACAAGCAGCGCTAAACGTTCCTCAAAGGAGAGTGTCTTATAACGCTGTGGATCTTCCAACTGTGACTCCAGTTCCCTGGCCATGCCGGGAAGCCTCAGGGCACGCAGCTCTTTGACGGTTGTGAGGTCGATCATTTTTCATCGCCTCCTTCCCGGAACTGTTCCGCACCACGGGTAAATCCCCGGCTCCGGTGGCGATTCGCCCTTTGGGTAGATGGTTGATCTGTCTTCGCATCTTTCTTTACCGGGGATTTCAGCAATGCCTGAATCCCGCGGATGGAAGGATCACCACTGAACAGAAGGATCTGACGGCATGCCTCTTCGATCCGCTCAGCTTTGTATCGATCTGCGTATTTTTTCAGGCTGATGCAAGACTTAAAGCCTTGCTCAGGAGCTTTTCCGGATTTCAGAAAAAAGCGGACGACTTTTTCTGTATTGGGGCCGATCGTGGAGGCCCAGGACGGGAAATCATCCTTGGTATAGGTAAGATACTGCCGATGGTTCTCCGGCATATGCGAAGTTATCATGACTGGATCCCGCTTACGGCTGACCTCTCTTGGATGGACAGCTACCCGGTTTCCGTGAAAAAATACCTCCACTGTATTGCGTGTTACGCGAACGCTGACGGATTCGCCGATCAGGTCATACGGAACCGAATACTTGTTTAATCCGTCTGTAACAGTATAATCAAGAAGGACTGTCTGGTCTGACCAGACGGACGGCTCGTATGGATTGACAGGGAGCGGCTGCATGAATGCTTTCTCTTCATGGATATAAGCATCGCGGCGATTCCCTTCCCGCTTTTTAAAGGGATAACCATTGAGTTCTTCCAACTTTTCAGCTACAGCCTCTTTTGCGTCTGCCAGAGAGAAAAATGTTTCATTTCGCAGCGCTGCCAGGATCCATGTAGAGGCATAAGAGACACTGCTCTCGGCATGGCCCTTATCCTGTGGATGGCGGACGCGCGCGGGAACGATTGCGGTACCATAGTGGTCAACAAGCTCTGAATAACTGCGGTTAAGGACCGTTTCCATACGGGTGTTTTTCAGCACACCAGTGCGGAGATTATCTGGGATCGTCAGCCTGGGTACGCCACCGAAATATTCATAGGCATGTACATGGCAGAGCAGCCAGTTTTCAGATTTCATGTCATTGCAGAGTTCGGCATAGACATAGCAGCTGCAGGGAAGAACTCCGACAAACAAGTACGCAGGAACTATTCCCCCGGTAATGGGGTCTTTGACCGGCAGTGTCCCGCCAGCCCAGTCCACTTCCATAGCATCTCCGGGTTTATGGTGGATCCTCATCGTGGCTTTGGATTTTTTCGCCCATGCCCGGTAAATGTCACAAAACTGTGTATACTGGTATGGGACGCGCCCAACATTGGAGCAATTAGCCTGATATTCTTTCCAAAGCAGTGTCAGGTTCACTCCTTTTTTTGCCAGTTCACGGTGGATCCAGGCACAGTCCGGTTCCAGATAAACGTTTGCTTTTTCCTGCCGTTCCGGATAAAGCAGGACATAAAGCTGTGAATTTGTCACCTCCATTCCAAGTGGCCATCGGATCCCTTTCTCATCAGCAAGCCGTTCTACTTCTCTTACAGTATTGCGGAAGCTGTGCAGCGATCCGGCGATCTGAGTGATGTTGTACCCAAGGCTCTGGAGCCTCAGGATTTCGCGATAATCTACCATGATCATCGTCCTCCTTAAATGATAGTCACACGAAAGTGTGCCATCCTTATTATAAGAATGACTTTGATCGCCGACTATCCCTCTTCGAGATCAGTGATCTAAATCTCCGTGGAAGGTGGTCAGATTGACCGTGAGGAATGGTCAGTTTATCTGTAATATACAGATGTAAAAGACAAAGTTTATACAAGAGATTTATTTGAGAGAGATTAATACTGTATCTTAAATAAATATTTGATCTAAAAATGAAACTCTCCATATCAAAGGGAAACAGGAATCCATTTGGTATGGAGAGTTTTTTTATTTTAATTCGTATTTTGAGCGCAGATCATTCAGATCTGTATATCCAATAAGCTCTTCTTTCTGCAATCGGCCGACAAGAATACCGACATCAATTCCAAGCTCCACGGCATAGTGAAGCAATGCATTTCTTGAAAAATCACCTTTTGAAACAATCATTTGAAACTTCTGTTCCGGGATCAGGATATCTTTGGAAAACTGATCCGCTGCATCCTCATCTTCTTTTGAAGTTCCATGCGGCTGATTAAGATGACCATTTAAAATATGTCCGATTTCATGAAATAAGCTGAACCAGAATTTGTCAGCAAATTTTCCACGGACGGTTAGACCCATTACGATTTTATTTCCGTCCTGAAGTGTAGCACCATGAAGAAAGGAGCCGCCAATATGTGGAAGAAAGATCAGGGCAATTCCACAGTTGGATAAAAGTTGTATCAGATTCGGAGCAAAAACTTCAGGTGCAAGAGTAGTCATAGCTCGTATAGTTGAGAGAGAATCTTTTAAGTATTTCAGATTGATCGGAGCAGTTTCGCGGGATCTTGCTTCACGCTTTGCCTGCTGAGCCCAGGCTAAAAAAGCGTAGTCACTTTTGGAAGTGGAAGACAGCCTTCTGCATGCGATTTTGTTGAGCTTTTCATCTTCAATAAGGGTAAGCTGAACCACCTCAAAAAACTTTCTGAGATGGATTACCTTTTCGGTTGATTTACGAGTATCTGGAATCCACCCGTTTTTAGCCATTTCCCGGTAGGGAAGCTTTCGGACAATCTCAATATCCTGTTCCATATGATTTTCTGCATTTGCTTTCAGTATCTTCTCACGATAGATGATCTCCAGGTTGTTCCAGAACTTTGCAGGAACTCCTAAAACCAGTTCCAGACGCTCCGCGACATCAGGTGTCAAAGCAACCTCTCCGTGAATCAATTTGCTTACATGTTTTTCAGATAAATCCATACGAATTGCAAACTCTTTCTGGCTCATATCTCGATCTTCTAATTGTTCCTTAATGGTTGCCCCCGGTGGCGTGGCAATGTAAGTACGACTCTTTACCATGATAGTTTCCCCCTTTGAGTGCTGCGCATAGTTAGTTTAGTGATAATCTACGATTTCGATAATGTTTGCAATTTGCTTCCCGTGCTTTTTTCCGCCTGCGAAGCATCTGTGCAGATCTTTTCAAGTTTTTTAGTCCTGTATGTGATTTTCAATGAAATTGTCAGTTTTTCAAAAAGCTGTTTAAAATTAATTTACCTGGCAGGTAAATTGATTATAGTACTTGTTTTAATGAATGGTCAAGAGATAAAATGAACTTGACAGGTAAATTTGATTAGCGGCATGGATGATATTTTGTGGAGTATTTAATGAAGCTATGGTAAAATTTCTTTAGGACTACAATAGAACTGATGATCTCAGAGAATCATGGGGAAATGTATTATTACAAAATGAAGAAAAAGGAGCTGATAAATAAAATGGATGTAAAGCAGGCAGATCAGATCCTGGAAAAGGAAATCAAAACACTTATTGAAACACAGGCAGAAGGAGAGTATTGGGATTTTAAAAGAGAATGGTATTCTGATAATATAGATTTGCTTCATGATATTATCTGTATGGCAAATAGTATGGCAAACAGGGACTGCTATATTATTATTGGAGTTGAGGATCAAAGTTATCAAATAGTCGGTGTAAAAGAACAGAACCGGAAAAACCAGCAAAATATTATAAACTTACTTCATCAGAAGCCAAGATGGGCCGGCGGTTATATCCCTGAAGTGTATGTGAAAACGATAGAGATTTCAGAGTGTCAAATTGATGTTATTATAATCAAACAAAGTAACAACACGCCCTTTTACTTGACCGCAAGCTATCCAAGTCCGAAAGGAAAACTATCAGCAGGAGCAATTTATACGAGAAAAGGGGATACAAATACACCAAAAAATGAAACGGCAGATTTGTACGATACAGAACTATTGTGGAAACGGAGATTCGGCTTGTTATATAGTC
Source organism: Sellimonas catena (assembly GCF_027924685.1). Lineage (NCBI taxonomy): Bacteria > Bacillati > Bacillota > Clostridia > Lachnospirales > Lachnospiraceae > Sellimonas > Sellimonas catena. Next base: position 52,697 of record NZ_BSBO01000029.1, on the reverse strand, counting down.
CTTCTCAAAGAGCTATGTACTATCTGGAAGATATAGAAAACTGGGAGTTTGTAGACCAAGAAAAGAGTAGAGAAGGGACAGAAAGTTATTCCTTCTTTTACTATAAACCGGATCCGGACTATACAATATATATTATCTATGGCAAAGAAGAACTGTCAAATGATGACTATGTGCCGCCTAAGGATGTCAATGACAAAAATGTAGCAGAATGTTATTTCTATATTTTTGCATTTTGCAATGTAAGTTATCATACAGATTTTTCTAATGATTTAGAGGTGGTCTTGTATTATAAAAATATTCCTTTGTTTTCTAGTTCGGTAGAATGTATTGATGAAGGCAGAACGAAGATTATTCCCCCGGCCTATTGGAACGATGCGTATTATATAAAGAATACGATGAAATTTTTATTTTTCAAGTTTGTGTTTAACAAGATGGGTGAAAATTTTTCTTCAGAAGCACAAGATATGCTTTTGCGAGTTATTCCTGTTTACAAATCAGAAGAAGAATATAGAGCATTCACAGATTATATCAAAGAAAAAGGATTCAGCCTAGAAAGAATTGGAGAAAAGAAAATATCTGGTGAGGCACTGGAACGCCTGAATTCGATAGAAATATTTGGATATCCATCATATGGGAAACCAGGAGAAATAGACTCTATATCAAGTGTTTTAAGAACTCGAAAAGATATGGTGATAAATTTCGCCAATCCAGAAAATCCTTATTTTGCTAGAATTACAAAATATTTACAAAGGGGTAGAATGTTGGTTGAGTGGTTGGAAGAGTGGAGAAAAAATTGTGACAATGAATCTGTGGATTTTTTAGACTTAAAATAATGAAAAAGAAATTTATAAATTCATTTGTCCAAAGATATAGTAATATTTCGGTTTTGCGTTGTTGACTTTGAAAATGTATGTTAGACTAATCATTATAATTATTGAAGAAATGTTAAGGAGGGCGACATAGCGGTAGAGTTAGTTTTTTGAAGCCTTTCCTAAAACATGAAAAGGGAGTGAATATTATAAAACTAGAATATGTTGTTGATGGATTGGTTTGGGGAGTAATTGTAATTACAGTTTTGTGTCTGTCTGTCAAAATAAAGAAGAAATGGATAGATGATAATACAAGATTAAGAAAGCAGTCAATAGAAAAATTATATTCTATAAAATCTATGGGAGAAGGGTTGGAAAAGCTCTTAAATGCATTATATATTCCGAATGCCCTTTTTATCGTTCAACAGCTTGCAGAACAACGGAAGGGTATCATTCTCAATATAGTAGTTGCTGTTTGTATAGGTATGTTATTAATATTAGTCCATGCTAAAATTGCAAAATGTGAAAAATTGATCAGGAAAAAAGAAAATAGTCTAGGATATGTGAAGTAATATATGCGGATGAGATAAAGTTGTAGATGATATTAAAGAACATTATCAATTGGTAAAAGGAAAGATATTGTGGTGAGGAAAATAATGAGTGAAGAAGATCAAATGGATTTTTTGTACAAAAATATAAAAATGCAGGAAGACATTTTGGGAGCAGGTGTATCATTATCGCAATTTATAAAAGATCATGAGTTGTCGACGATAAAAGAAATTTCAAATCTTGTGTCTAATCCTACCATAACCGAAACACAGAAGGTGTTTAATAAATACGATGAAATGCTCAAACCATTACACATAGGAGCTCTTAGCGGAATTGGAGAAGCATTAGAAATTCGGACTAATGGGATGAAGAACTATGATTTTGCAGAATATAAGAGTTTAATAGGAAACATCAATGTGGCGGATGTAGATGCATACAGTATAAGCAAGGCAATTAGAACAGTTTATGGAATAGTGGATCCTTTAAAAGCATCAATAAATTTTTCAAAAATGGATGAGATTTCTGCAAGTGTTTCTGGTCTGTCATCGATTCTTCAGGATATTGGGAGTTCATCTCTTATTTCTAAAATCACAAAGAGTCAGACTACTATTACGAATTTGTCACAAGAATCGCTTCAGAATATAAATATGGAGTTACTTGGAGAAGTAGCAGATCGAGTTTTGCGAGAATCAGAGGAATGGGACCTTGAAACTGTATCAGAAGCCATTGCATCGGAATATGACAAGGAAAAATCAACAGATATATTTGCCAAGAAAGAGAAGCATAACAGTCAAATCATAGAAAAACATACAATCGACGCCAAAGAAGTGAGAGAATGGCTGAATACAATCATCAATATTATCATGCTTATTGTCACGCTTACATCAAATTCTCCAGCAACGACAGTAAACAATTATAATTGTACGCAGCAGGTTAATAATTATTATATAGTTGGAATGGGATATAATGCCCAAGAATTGAATGCGATAAGCTACAGAATCGTGAATAGAGATAGCGTTGTGCGTTTAAAACATGATTGTCATTCCTTGGTGATTGGAAAACTTGAAGAAGGGCAAATAGTCAGGATTATAGATAAATGTAAAAAATGGAGACAGATTGTCTGGGAAGACGAAGACGGAGAAGCATATTTAGGCTGGATTCAGAATTACAAATTAACAGAGTTTAAAATGCCTAGAAGAAATAAAAATATTAGAGACTAAGAAAAATAAACAGTATGAATCAAAACGAGGTGTCGAGAGGCACCTCAAATTATTTTGATATAATGATATTTTTAGATAATCGAGCAGAAAAGACTTAAAAGGGCTGAGTTATAAAAGAGATAAAATCAGAAAATATAAGAAAAAAGCATATTTTTCTTGCCTTTTCCATGCTTGTATGCTACCTTGTCCATATCTGAAAAGCATTCGCTTTTCCAGTTTCAACGGCATTCGCCGAAATTTTCAAACACTACTACATTTATATACGGCAGACACATTGGCCGGCAATCGGCTGGCTTCTTACATTTCTATATTCCTTTCTCAGGCAAACTACTTTTTCTAATGGAGAAAATGTGCTACACTTACAGCAGACAGAAACATCCTTTTCCAGCGGATGAGAAGCCGGGAAAGGATCGAATTATGAGAAAAATCAAAAGAAAAAGAAAGACACAAAATAAGAAAAGACAAACTGCCCGAAACGAAGATTTTATCATGAAGCCTTCCGTGGACTGGTGTTTCAAAGAGCTGATGAGAAATCCTAAGACGAGAAAGGGATTTATTGCAGTGCTTTTGCAGGTTAAGCCGGAAGAAATTGATGAAACGATCCTGTTGGAAAATGAGCTTCCCAAAGAAGCAGAAGAGGAAAAGCAGGGAATTCTGGATGTGCATGTATGCCTGGCTGATGGAGTGCAGATAGATATCGAAATGCAGGTGTTTTATGTGGAATACTGGGACGAACGCCTGCTATTTTACCTGAGCAAAATGTATGCAGGACAGATCAAAGCAGGGGAAAGCTATCGCATCCTGAAGAAGTGTATTCAGGTCAGCGTCCTGAATTTTGAACGATTTCCAGATGATGATTTTTGTTACCGGACGGTCCATTTCTGGGATGAAATGGCAGGGAAGAAGTATACAGATAAGCTGGAGATTCAGATCCTGGAGCTTCCGAAACTTCAGAAAAAGGCCAGCGGACCGGAAGATGTGATGGAGTGGATGCGTTTCTTTCGAGGGCAGAATAAAGAGGAGCTGAAAGAAGTGGCAAAGGGAAATGAATATCTGGAAGGAGCATACGAAGATTTAGTGAAGATGAGCCTGGATGAGAAGAAGCGTTTACAGTATGAGGCCAGGGAGAAAGCGATCCTTGACTATAGGTCCAACATGGAGGGAGCCGAGAAAAGAGGCTTTCAGCGGGGCGTGAAGCGTGGAATCACACAGGGGATTGAGCGTGGCATGACACAGGGAGAGCAGTCTACACTGATTCGTCTCTACCGGAAGAACCGTCTGACGTTGGAAGAAGCGGCAGAAGAGGCGAAAATGACGGTGGAAGAGTTCCGGAAGCTTGCAGAATTGGAAGAACATTCTATGGAATAAGGTGTGGGAAAAAGAGGTTGAAAGAGTTCATGCATTGGATCACGGAGAATGAAGCGGTTCATACGATGATGACGGCTCTCCTTACATTTCATTAGGCAGCCTTCTATTGGTTGCTGATTTTACCTTGGGGAAAGGCATTTCCCCGAGTGAGCTGTTGATCATGCCATGATTCAGTGGTCAGGAAAAATTCATTTCCGCCGTCCGTTTGACGACCTTGGCAACTGTGTTACGGGATACTCCGCAGCTATGTGCGATGTTCCGTTTACTGAATCCTAAGCTTTTCTGGCGAAGGATTTCTCGATATTTGGTTGTAATAGTGGACTCTGGTTTCTTGTCTTTTCGTTATTGATATGTTACTCTATCTATATCTGAAAAGCATTCGCTTTTCGTATTTCTAAGGCATTCGCCGAATTATTCAAATCTTATTATTGTATACGGCAGATCTAATGGCTGGCAATCGGACAGTTTCTTTTTCGCTTTTCTATCAGGATCATTTATTCCCTAAACCACTTTTTCCAATGGAGAAAATGTGCTACACTTACAACAGACAGAAACATCCTTTTCCAGTGGATGAGAAGCCGGGAAAGGATCGAATTATGAGAAACAACAAAAGAAAAAGAAAGACACAGAATAAGAGAAGACAAACTGCCCGAAACGAAGATTTTATCATGAAACCTTCCGTGGACTGGTGCTTCAAAGAACTGATGAGAAATCCGAAGACGAGAAAGGGATTTATTGCAGTGCTTTTGCAGGTTAAGCCGGAAGAAATTGATGAGACGATCCTGTTGGAAAATGAGCTTCCCAAAGAAGCAGAAGAGGAAAAGCAGGGAATTCTGGATGTGCATGTATGCCTGGCTGATGGAATGCAGATAGATATCGAAATGCAGGTGTTTTATGTGGAATACTGGGATGAACGCCTGATATTTTACCTGAGCAAAATGTATGCAGGACAGATCAAAGCAGGGGAAAGCTATAGCATTCTGAAAAAGTGTATTCAGGTCAGCGTACTGAACTTTGAACGATTTCCAGATGATGATTTTTGTTACCGGACGGTCCATTTCTGGGATGAAATGGCAGGGAAGAAGTATACAGATAAGCTGGAGATTCAGATCCTGGAGCTTCCGAAACTTCAGAAAAAGGCCAGCGGACCGGAAGATGTGATGGAGTGGATGCGTTTTTTTCGAGGGCAGAATAAAGAGGAGCTGAAAGAAGTGGCAAAGGGAAATGAATATCTGGAAGGAGCATACGAGGATTTAGTAAAGATGAGCCTGGATGAGAAGAAGCGTTTACAGTATGAGGCCAGGGAGAAAGCGATCCTGGACTATCGTTCCAACATGGAGGGAGCCAGGAAGAGGGGCTTTCAGCGAGGCATGATACAGGGTGGTCAGGTCATGTTGATTCAGCTCTATCAGAAGAATCGTCTGACGTTGGAGGAGGCTGCAGAAGAAGCAAACATGACAGTAGAAGAGTTTCGCAAGCTTGTGGAATTGGCAGAACATTCTATGGAATAAGGTGTGGGGAAAAGATATTGAAAGCGTTAATGCATTGGGTTACGGAGAATGAAGCGGTTCTTACGATGATGACGGCTCTCCTTACATTTTTTCTTGGAAGATATACAAGTTATAGAGAGGACTATCGGGAAGGAAGAAAGGAAATTAATGATACCTTTTATAAGCCATTTTTAGAATTGTATGATAATGAGCACCATTCGATGGCATGGTATTATACTGATTTATCTCTGGAGATGCAGAATTCTATTATGGAAGTTTTGCTCACAAACAGGTACAAGGTTCATCCCCGAATCAAAAATAAAATATGAAGGTATTTCAATCTATATATTCCTATATAGAGAAAGAATATGTGAAAAATAACAGAGCACTGTACTGTTCCCTGGCAAAGAGGTTCTATTTTTGGATCATCGAACGGAGAACTTGACAGCGTGTCCTGTAAGATCATAACTTTATCATCAGGTAGTCTTTTATTGGTTGATGATTTTCACTTGGGGAAAAGCATTTCCCCAAGTGAGTTGTTGATCATCTTATGATTCACTTGCCAGGAAAGATTCATTTCCGCCGTCCGTTTGACGACCTTGGCAACTGTGTTACGGGATACGCCGCAGCTATGTGCGATGTTCCGTTTACTAAATCCTAAGCTTTTCTGGCGAAGGATTTCTCGATACTTGGTTGTAATAGTGGCCTCTGGTTTCTTGCCTTTTCGTTATTGATATGTTACTCTATTCATATCTGAAACGCACTCGCTTTTCGTATTTCTAAGGCATTCGCCGAAATTTTCAAACACTACATTTATATACGGCAGACACATTGGTCGGTAATCGGATGGCTTCTTACATTTCTATATTCCTTTCTCAGGCAAACCACTTTTTCCAATGAAGAAAATGTGCTACACTTACAGCAGACAGAAACATCCTTTTCCAGTGGATGAGAAGCCGGGAAAGGATCGAATTATGAGAAACAACAAAAGAAAAAGAAAGACACAGAATAAGAGAAGACAAACTGCCCGAAACGAAGATTTTATCATGAAACCTTCCGTGGACTGGTGCTTCAAAGAACTGATGAGAAATCCGAAGACGAGAAAGGGATTTATTGCAGTGCTTTTGCAGGTTAAGCCGGAAGAAATTGATGAGACGATCCTGTTGGAAAACGAGCTTCCCAAAGAAGCAGAAGAGGAAAAGCAGGGAATTCTGGATGTGCATGTATGCCTGGCTGATGGAATGCAGATAGATATCGAAATGCAGGTGTTTTATGTGGAATACTGGGATGAACGCCTGATATTTTACCTGAGCAAAATGTATGCAGGACAGATCAAAGCAGGGGAAAGCTATCGCATCCTGAAGAAGTGTATTCAGGTCAGCGTACTGAACTTTGAACGGTTTCCAGATGATGATTTCTGTTACCGGACGGTCCATTTCTGGGATGAAATGGCAGGGAAGAAGTATACAGATAAGTTGGAGATTCAGATTCTGGAGCTTCCGAAACTTCAAAAAAAGGCCAGCGGACCGGAAGATGTGATGGAGTGGATGCGTTTCTTTCGAGGGCAGAATAAAGAGGAGCTGAAAGAAGTGGCAAAGGGAAATGAATATCTGGAAGGAGCATACGAGGATTTAGTAAAGATGAGCCTGGATGAGAAGAAGCGTTTACAGTATGAGGCCAGGGAGAAAGCGATCCTGGATTACAGATCCAATATGGAGGGAGCCCGGAATAGGGGCTTCCAGCGGGGCATGGAGCAGGGCTTCGAGCGTGGAATTACTCAGGGAGAGCAGTCGATGCTGATTCAGCTTTACCGAAAGAACCGTCTGACGTTGGAAGAGGCGGCAGAAGAGGCAAAAATGCCAGTAGAAGAGTTCCAAAAGCTTGTGGAAAGCAAAGAGGAATAATATACATTTTTGCGGAAGGCGGTCTTCCGGTAGAAGATGTTGCGTGGGCATGTGACTGTTATGACGCAGCGCGGGAAATGCAGATCGGAACGTCTTTGAATCTCTGGGATATCCCGGCTATGCAGTAGTGTGCGGGTAGAAAAACAGCATGAAAAAGTGAAAAAGGATAGATTATCAGCACTCTTTTGGAAAGAGTGCTAATTTTCTATTGACTTTTTCAGATCCGAGTATTAAGATTACTGTTAGATGTGAAAAGAAGATATGCCGGCGGAGCTGAAAGTGCCATGAGAAGGAGTGCACCGCCGGCACGATATATGATGAAGGAGTGATTATCATGTCAGTAAAAAAAGGAAGTCTTTCCATCAGCAGTGAAAATATTTTTCCTATTATAAAGAAGTGGGTGTATTCAGACCATGACATTTTCTTCCGTGAGATGATTTCAAACGGATGCGATGCTATTACAAAGCTGAGAAAGCTGGATATGATGGGCGAATACAGCCTGCCGGAGGATTACAAGCCGGAGATTCACGTTGTGGTCAATCCGGAAGAGAAGACACTGAAATTCATCGATAACGGTATCGGTATGACAGCAGATGAGGTAGAAGAATACATCACCCAGATCGCATTTTCCGGTGCAACCGAGTTCCTTGAGAAATATAAAGATAAGACGACAGAAGACGATATGATCGGCCACTTTGGACTTGGATTTTACTCTGCGTTCATGGTAGCGGATGAAGTGCATATCGATACTCTTTCCTATAAAGAAGGAGCTGAATCCGTTCACTGGGTAAGCGAAGGCGGCACAGAGTATGAGATGCAGCCAGGCAATAAGGAAGGCGTAGGTACCGAGATTACTTTGTTCTTAAATGAGGACAGTTTACAGTTTGCAAACGAATACCGTGCAAGAGAAGTACTTGAGAAATACTGCTCTTTCATGCCGGTTGAGATTTATCTCGAAAAGGCCAATGCACCGACCGAGTATGAGACCATCGATGAGAGCGAACTGAAAGATACCGACGTCGTAGTAGAGCACATCCATGAAGATGCAAAGATGGAAGAGCGCGAGAATGAAAACGGCGAAAAAGAAATGGTAGAAGTTTCTCCGGCTAAAGAGAAAGTCAAAATAGAGAAACGCCCGGTTCCGATCAATGACATTCACCCGCTGTGGGCAAAACATCCAAACGAATGCAGCAAAGAAGACTACATCGAGTTTTACAGAAAAGTATTCCTGGATTACAAAGAACCATTATTCTGGATCCATCTGAATATGGACTACCCGTTCAACCTGAAAGGAATCCTGTACTTCCCGAAGATTAACACCGAGTACGATTCCATTGAAGGAACAATTAAGCTGTACAACAATCAGGTATTTATTGCGGACAATATCAAAGAGATCATTCCGGAATACCTGATGCTCTTAAAAGGTGTGATTGACTGTCCGGATCTTCCGCTGAACGTATCACGAAGCGCTCTTCAGAACGACGGATTTGTAAATAAAGTGGCTGACTACATTTCCAAGAAAGTCGCTGACAAACTGACAGGAATGTGCAACACAGATCTGGAAAATTACGAGAAATACTGGGACGATATCAGTCCGTTCGTATAATTCGGATGCCTCAAAGACCAGAAATTCTGCGATAAGATGATGGATTCCATCCTCTTCAAGAACCTGGATCACAAGTATCTGTCCATGAAAGACCTGATCGGCGAAGCACCGGAAGAAACCGAAGAAGAAAAGACAGAAGATCAGAAAGCAGGAACAGCAGACGAGAAGAAAGAGCCGGAGAAGAAGACTATCTACTACGTGACAGATGAACAGCAGCAGAGCCAGTACATCAACATGTTCAAGAGCCAGGGCATGGATGCGGTCATCCTCTCCCACAATATCGACTCTCCGTTCATCACACAGTTAGAGCAGAGAAATCCACACATCCACTTCCAGAGAATTGACGCTGATGTCACAGATCAGTTCAAAGAAGAAGTGAGCGCAGAAGAAAAAGAAACATTCGACAAACGCGCAGAAGAAATTGCCGGTATCGTGAAAAAAGCGATGAACAACGAAAACTTAAACGTCAAAGTCGAAAAACTCAAAGACGAGAGCGTTGCATCCATGATGACCCTCTCCGAAGAGTCCAGAAGAATGCAGGAAATGATGAAGATGTATGGCATGGGCGGTATGGACGCCTCCATGTTCGGAACCGACACCACACTCGTACTGAACATCAACCATCCACTGGTACAGTACATCGAAAACAACAAAGACAACGAAAATATCAACCTCATCTGCCAGCAGCTCTACGACCTGGCAATGCTGTCAAACAAACCACTCAACCCGGAAGAAATGACAGCATTCATCAAACGAAGCAACGACATCATGATGATGCTCACAAAATAACTTTTTTATTCAAAGGGGACGTGTTCCGATGCATCGGAACACGTCCCCTTTGAAAAATCTGTATTGCAATCTGTACCGTACAACTTTTGCGTTTGTGGTGTTTTCTACCGATTTTCTTCGAATTCCAGTCCTTTTTGTGTGAATATTTTGGTTACCATGCTGTCCCATGTATGTTCCAGGCTTTTGTCAAGTACAAATGTGTGGAAGGATGTTCCAGTGGTGCATGTGAGTCTGGTGCCGTCGAAGCGGAAGTTCAGATACAGTCCTTTGATGTCGCTGGTTTGGTATGGGAGTCCTTCGTTTTGGAGGAGGGACTCGATCTGGTCCGGAGCGAGGGAGAGAATGAAGTGGAAGCGTAATGGCGTCTGTTTTCCTTTGATGAGGGAGAAGCAGTATTCTCTTACCTGTTTCCAGCGGACGTAAGGCTCAGGGCTTTCATTTTCGTTGTCCGGATAAAATTCCGGGTGGTAGGTTCCGTCGATCTGGAAGGTGCAGTAGGTCGTGATTTCTCCGCTGATGAAGGAGAAATTGTCGAAGCGGCTGGACAACAGAAGGACGGACATGCAGTTTTTTGTATTCATGATATAGCTGACCATTCGTAAGCCTCCATGGTTTGTAGTTTCTTAATTTCCTTGTACCAGTATACCAGAATCGTTGTAAAAAAGATATAGACTTGTTTGGAAGTTCTCCCGGCGTTGACTTTTTGTCTTGTTGTAAGTAAGATAGAGGTAGCGCAAAATGAGATCAGGAGGTCAGATGACGATGAATGAAATAGAACGCTTGCTTACATTTACAAAGGAAGCGGTTTCCCCGTTCCATACGGTGGAGGCGGCGGGAAAGCTGCTGGAGGAGAAGGGATTTTCCCCGCTTTCCTGGAAAGAGGAATGGAGCCTGAATCCGGGCGGAAAATACTACCTGGTTCACCATGGATCCGCGCTCTTTGCATTTACCATCGGAAAGGATGCAAAGAAGGAGCAGGAGATCCGGATGGCGGCAGCTCACGGTGATTTCCCGGGATTTCGGATCAAGCCGGATCCGGATATGAAGGCAGAAGCGTATATCAGGCTGAATACGGAGCCTTATGGAGGGGTGAATCTGGCGAGCTGGCTGGACCGTCCGCTTTCAGCAGCGGGACGTGTGGCAGTCCGCGGGAAAGATGCCTTTCATCCGGAAATGCGGCTGGTAGATTTTGAAAAACCGGTTCTGACGATTCCGAATATTGCTATTCATCTGGATCGTGAGATGAATAAAGGAAGAGAATTAAACCGTCAGACCCAGATGCTCCCGCTTGCAGCCATGGGAACCGGAGTGGAAGAGAAGGGATTTTTTAAGAAATACCTTGCGAAAAAGCTGGATGTAGCGGAGGAGGATATTCTGGAATATGAGATGAATATCTACAATGCGGATCCGGGAGAGCTGATTGGATTTGAAGAGGAATTTGTATCCGGACCGAGACTGGACGACCTGACCGGAGTGCTTGCGATTCTGGAAGGTCTCTGGGACGGCGAAAGAACGGGCGGCATCAATCTTGGAATCGTGTTCGACCATGAGGAGATCGGAAGCAGCACCAAGCAGGGAGCCGGATCGACGCTGCTTCTTCTGCTTCTGGAGAGAATTGTGACCGCTCTTGGATGGGACCGGATGGATCTTCTGAGAATGCTGGAGGATACGATGCTGCTTTCTGTGGATGTAGCCCACGGTGTACATCCGAATTATCAGGAAAAGGCGGATCCGACGAATCATCCGGTGCTGAACGGGGGATTCTGTATCAAGGAAGCTTCTTCCCAGAGCTACGCTACGGACAGCGAAGCGATTGCCGTTGTACAGGCACTCTGCGAGGAAGAAAAGATTCCGTACCAGAAATTTGTAAACCGTTCGGACGGAACCGGCGGCGGAACACTGGGAGCGATTGCGTCCGCCCTGGTACCGGTGCGGACCATCGATATCGGCGTGCCGCTTCTTGCCATGCATTCCAGCAGGGAACTGATGGGAAAGAAAGATATGAAAGCGCTGACTTCCTTTATCCGCACTTTCTTTTCAGCGGAATAATGGAAGATGAGAAAGAGAAAAGGGGAGAAAACAGGATTTTGAACAGCCAGATCGAACGACAGTTTCAGGAACGTTCCAAAAGAGAAGCCTTACGTCTGAATAAATTTTTGAGCGAAGCAGGGGTCTGCTCCCGCCGGGAGGCGGACCGTCTGATTGAAGCCGGCCGGGTGACCGTGGACGGAAAAAAGGCCGAAACAGGTATGAAGATCACGCCGGGACAGGAAGTCCGGGTAGACCAGAAACTGGTGAAACCGGAGGAGGAAATGATTGTCCTTGCGGTCAACAAGCCAAGGGGAATTGTCTGTACGGAAGAGAAGCGGGAGCCGGACAATATTATCCGCTTTCTCAATTATCCGACCAGAATCACGTACGCAGGCAGGCTTGACAAGGATTCTGAGGGACTTCTTCTGATGACAAATAACGGGGATATTATCAATAAGATGATGCGGGCAGGCAATTATCATGAAAAGGAATATCTTGTTACGGTGGACAAACCGGTGACAGAGGAATTCCTGCAGCATATGGCCCGTGGAGTTCCGATTCTTGATACGGTGACAAGACCATGTCAGGTAAAGAAAGAGGGGAAAAAGACCTTTCGGATTGTCCTGACACAGGGACTGAACCGGCAGATCCGCCGGATGTGCGAGGCACTCGGCTATAAGGTCGTGACGCTGAAGCGTGTGCGGATCATGCAGATCCGCCTTGGAGATTTAAAGCCGGGGCAGTACCGGCCTCTTACAGAGCAGGAGCTTGCAAGTCTGGACCGGATGCTGGAACACTCTTCCAACATGCCGGAGCGTGACCGGAAGAACCGGGAAAGAAAAGAGAACAGGAGACAGAAACCATGACAAAAATACAGGGAAGCATAGAAGAAAAGAAGCAGAGGATGACCGAGCTTGTCGATCTGTTGAATCAGGCAGGACGCGCCTACTATCAGGAAGCGCGGGAGATCATGAGCAACTTTGAGTATGACAGGCTTTATGACGAACTGCTTTCGCTGGAGGAGGAGCTCCAGACGACCCTTGCGGCAAGCCCGACGGTGCATGTCGGATACGAGGTGGTCAGCGAGCTTCCAAAAGAACGGCACGAGCGTCCGATGCTCTCTTTGGACAAGACCAAGGAGGTGGGCCGTCTAAAAGAATTTCTGGGAAACCAGACTGCCCTGCTTTCCTGGAAAATGGACGGGCTTACGATTGTCCTGACCTACCGGGACGGGGCGCTTTTTAAGGCGGTCACCAGAGGAAACGGAGAAATCGGGGAGGTTGTTACCAACAATGCCCGGGTGTTCAAAAACATTCCGTTAAAGATTCCTTATCAGGGAGAACTGATTCTCCGTGGCGAGGCGGTGATCCGTTATGATGATTTTGAACGGATCAACGAGGAAATCGAGGATGTGGATGCGAAATACAAAAATCCGCGGAATCTTTGCAGCGGTTCCGTGCGGCAGCTGAATAATGAGATCACGGCAAAGCGAAATGTCCGCTTTTATGCCTTTTCCCTTGTGCGGGCGGATGGCGTAGACTTTGAGAACTCCAGAAAACGCCAGATGGAGTGGTTAAAAGAACAGGGCTTTGAGACTGTAGAATATCATATGGTAAATGCAGGCACGATCGAGGAAGAAGTGGCCTGGTTTGCTGATCAGATTCAGAAAAATGAAGTGCCGTCCGACGGGCTGGTGCTTCTGTATGACGACATTGCTTACGGCCAGTCTTTAGGAAGTACTGCCAAATTCCCCCGGGATTCCTTCGCTTTTAAATGGGCGGATGAAATCCGGGAGACGACGCTTCGGGAGATCGAGTGGAGTCCGTCCAGGACAGGGCTGATTAATCCGGTGGCTATTTTCGATCCGGTAGAGCTGGAGGGAACGACCGTTTCCAGAGCCAGCGTCCACAATATCAGCATTATGGAGGAACTGGAGCTGGGCGTCGGGGACCGGATTCAGGTGTACAAGGCCAATATGATTATCCCGCAGATCGCGGAAAATCTGACCAGAAGCGGAGTACGGGACATTCCGGAAACGTGTCCGGTGTGCAGCGGGAAGACTGAGGTCCGGCAGATCCTGAATGCGAAAGCGCTCTACTGTACGAATCCGCAGTGTCAGGCAAAACAGATCAAGGCATTCACCCTTTTTGTCAGCCGGGATGCCATGAATATTGACGGGCTTTCTGAGGCGACCATGGAAAAGCTGATCGGAAAGGGATTCATCCATGAGTTTGCGGATATCTACCACCTGGATGAACACCGGGAGGAGATTCAGGAGATGGACGGTTTCGGAGAAAAGTCCTGCCAGAATCTGCTGGACAGCATTGAAGCGTCCAGAGAGACGACACTTTCCAGGCTGATCTACGCCCTTGGTATTGAAAACGTGGGGGCGGCCACGGCAAAACTGATTTGCAGACAGTTTGATGACGATCCGGAAAAGATTGCCGATGCAGACCGGGAGGCATTGAGCCGGATTCAGGGAATCGGGGATGTTATTGCTGGAACATTTACAGAGTATTTTCAGGATCCGGAAAAGAGAGCCCGGTATGAAAATCTGTTAAAGGAACTTCATCTGCAAAAGGAAGAGCGGCAGGAGCAGCAGAGCTTTGCCGGAATCAATTTTGTCATTACCGGATCGGTTACACATTTTAAAAACAGAAACGAAGTCAAGGAAGAGATTGAGAAACGGGGCGGTAAGGTGACAGGTTCTGTAACATCCAAAACAAACTACCTGATCAACAATGACACCGAATCCACTTCCTCCAAAAACCGGAAGGCGAAAGAGCTCGGAATTCCGATCCTTTCGGAGGAAGATTTTCTGGATATGCTGAAAAACGAGGGATAAAAATGGGAAATCATGCAGAAAATGAAATAGAAGCGTACCTGCCCTTCTGGGAGAGCCTGACTGAGTCCCAGAAGGCGAAGATCCGTTCGGAGGCAGTGCAAAAAACAGCCGGAAAAGGCGAAATTGTCCACCGGGGAAGTGGTGACTGCCTGGGATTTCTGATTGTAAAGAGCGGGCAGCTAAGAGCCTATGTGGTCTCGGAGGAAGGAAAGGAGATCACGGTATACCGGATGTTTGAGCGGGATATGTGCCTTCTGGCGGCAAGCTGTATTTTCCGGAACATTGATTTTGAGATCTGGATGGAGGCGCGGGAGGAAACGACCTACTGGGTCATTCCTCCGGTTGTCTATCAGGAGCTGATGGATACGTCTCTTCCGGTCATGAAATATACAAACGACCTGATGGCGGAGCGGTTTTCCGACGTCATGTGGACGATGGAGCAGATCCTTGGGAAGAGTGTGGACAAGCGTCTGGCAGCACTGCTCATCGAGGAAGCCCAGAATACCGGGGAGGAGGAATTTTCCCTCACCCACGACCGGGCGGCGAGAGAGCTTGGAACGGCGCGGGAAGTGGTCACAAGGATGCTGCGGTATTTCCAGCAGGAGGGGCTTGTGCTTCTTTCCAGAGGAAAGGTCCGGATCCTGGACCGGGACCGCCTTTATGTGCTGGCGGAGGAGAGTCTTCGATAAAAAAGCGGCCGGCTTTGTGACTTTGTTACGGAAACAGGTGGGAAATTGCGTATAATAGGAGACAGAAACAAGGAAAACAACAATTCACAGGAGGAATAATAGATGGCAGAAGTAATGACAATCACACAGGAAAATTTTGAAGCGGAAGTATTAAAATCCGAGAAACCGGTATTAATTGATTTCTGGGCAGAATGGTGCGGACCATGCCAGACCTTTATCCCGATCATCCATTCCTACGCAGAGAAGACGGACGCGGTAAAAGTCGGAAAGATCAATGTGGATGAAAACAGAGAGCTTGCAAAGCAGTTCCGGATCCTGAGCATTCCGACAGTCATGCTGTTCCAGAACGGCGAATCCGTAAAACGCCATTCCGGAGTCCTGATGGAGGACGAATTAAAGGCGTGGGTGGAAGAGTAAAGCATCAGTTTAGAAAAACTTTACTTGTCCGAACGGGACATCTGGGCTATAATATCTTCTATAAAATTCTATAAAATCAGTATAGAAGGGGTTTTAGCAAATGTCAGATGAAAAGAATACAACGATCGACGAAGTGAACACAGATGACCAGAAACTCGAAGAGACTGTCAAAGGCGTTGTAGAAGATACGTCAAAAGATGACAGCGAATATGAAAAACTCTGCTCTATCTGCCACCGCCCGGAAAGCATTACGGGAAAGATGATAGAGCTTCCGAATAATCTGTATGTCTGTCCGGATTGTATGCAGAAGAGCTTTGATATGATGAATAACGGACAGATCGACTTAAACCAGTTGATGCGGATGCCGGGTGTTCAGATTCTGAATATGCAGGATCTGGAAAACATGATGCCGAAGCAGCAGAAGGTAAAGAAGAAAAAAGAGAAGAAAGAAGAAAAGCCGGAGCTGGATCTTCACAATATTCCGGCGCCGCACAAGATCAAGGCAAAGCTGGATGATTATGTGATCGGTCAGGAGCAGGCGAAGAAGATCATCTCCGTAGCGGTTTACAACCACTACAAGAGAGTGGTGACCGATACGATGGATGACATCGAGATCGAAAAGTCCAACATTCTGATGCTTGGACCGACCGGTTCCGGTAAGACATACCTTGTCAAGACACTGGCAAGGCTTCTGGATGTACCGCTTGCCATCACGGATGCGACTTCCCTTACAGAGGCCGGATATATCGGTGATGACATCGAAAGCCTTGTATCGAAGCTTCTGGCGGCAGCCGATAATGATGTAGAGAAGGCGGAGCGGGGAATTATCTTCGTAGATGAGATCGACAAGATTGCCAAGAAGAAAAATACAAATCAGAGAGACGTCAGCGGCGAATCCGTACAGCAGGGAATGCTCAAGCTTCTGGAAGGAAGCGATGTGGAGGTTCCGGTAGGAGCCAACAGCAAGAATGCGATGGTACCTCTGACTACGGTCAATACGAGAAACATCCTCTTTATCTGCGGCGGAGCCTTTCCGGGGCTTGAGCAGATTATCAAAGAGCGGCTCAATAAGCACTCCTCCATCGGCTTTATTGCAGATCTGAAGGACAAATATGACAACGACAAAAATCTGCTGTCAAAGGTGACGGTGGAGGATCTGCGAAACTTCGGAATGATTCCGGAATTTCTGGGACGTCTCCCGGTGATCTGCACATTGCAGAGCCTGGATCGGGATATGTTCGTCAAGATCTTAAAAGAGCCTAGAAACGCGATCCTCAAACAGTATCAGAAGCTCCTTGCTTTGGATGAGGTGCGTCTGGAATTTGAGGATGACGCGCTGTACGCTATTGCGGAGAAGGCGATGGAGAAAGATACCGGGGCCAGAGCGCTGCGTGCCATCATTGAGGAGTTCATGCTGGATATCATGTATGAGATTCCAAAGGATGACAGCATCGGCGAAGTGATTATCACAAGGGACTACATAGAGGGAACAGGCGGACCGGTGATCCGGCTCAGGGGCCAGGAAGTGCCTCCGCTGCTTGAGAATAATCCGGTACAGGAGTCCGGTCTTTAGAAAAATGAAATAAGTAATATGGGACCTGCATATACTTACAAAAAGTATATGCAGGTTTTTTGATGGATGTAGAACAGTGCAGGGAAGCGGTTTTGTCGGAAGAATATCGGGACTTTATGTTCACAGACCGTTTTTTTTCTTTACTCAGGGAAGGAACCTATCTGACACAGCCGGCAGGAACTTTGTATCAGAATGTGTATCTGCCGCGCTCTGAGGCAGAGCGTTTTCCGGAAAATGATATTCCTTATTATTCCATTCCAAAGTGTTTCACGCCGCTCGATATGGGGGCCTTAAATGCTGCCGGGATTACGACAGTACAGAATTATCCGGGACTGGAGCTGAAAGGGCAGGGGATGCTGATCGGATTTCTGGATACCGGGATCGATTATACAAATCCGGTGTTCCGAAGTCTGGACGGATCCACCCGGATTCTGGGGATCTGGGACCAGACCATTCAGGACGGCAATCCGCCGGAAGGATTCTGCTATGGAAGTGCCTATACAAGAGAAGATATTAACAAGGCACTGCAGCAGGAAGATCCGTTTGCTTTTGTGCCGACAAAAGATGAGGACGGGCATGGAACCTTTACGGCAAGCGTGGCAGCAGGAAGCGCCAATGTGGAGAACCAGTTCGTGGGGGCTGCGCCGGAGGCGATGATTGCCATGGTGAAGCTGAAACCCGCAAAACAGTATCTGCGGGAGTATTATTTTATCCGGGAAGGGGCCTTGGCCTATCAGGAGAATGATATGCTTGCCGGACTTTACTATTTAAACCGGCTGGCGCTGAAATATGACCGGCCGCTTGTACTCTGCGTGCCCCTGGGGGGCAGTCTTGGAGGGCATAACGGGACGGCGCCGGTATGTGAGGAACTGGAATTCTATGCCGGTCAGAAAAACCGCGTAGTTGTGACAGGAACAGGAAATGAGGCAGATAAGCGGCATCATTATCAGGGAGAGACCAGCGGACAGAAGGAAAGGGAGATGGTGGAACTTCGGATCGGGCCGGGAGTACGGGGATTTCAGGCGGAAATCTGGACAGACATTCCGGATGTTCTGGCAGTCTCATTATACTCCCCGTCCGGGGAGCAGATTCAGAAAGTTCCGATCCGTCAGAACAGTAGAAATGAATACCGTTTTCTTCTGGAACAGACAACGGTTATTATAGACTACCGTCTCCTGGTAGAGCGGACGAATTCGGAACTGATTATTCTGAGATTTATCAATCCGGCAGAAGGAATCTGGAAAATCGGTCTGGAACCTCTGCAGAGTATCGACGGGCTTTTTCATATCTGGCTTCCGGTTTCGGATTTTCTGACGGGAGAAGTCTATTTTCTGAGGTCGAGCCCGGACGAGACGATTCTGGAGCCGGGTAGCACACCGTCAGCTATTACCGCTTCCTTTTATAACTGGGAAGAAAATTCGGTTGCGGTTCAGTCCGGCAGGGGCTATACTAGAAACAGGATGATCAAGCCGGAATTTGCCGTTCCGGGCGTTAATGTGACAGGGGCTGTTCCGGGAGGAACCTTTACGGAGAGGTCCGGTTCCAGCGCGGCGAGCGCTATTGCGGCCGGAAGCGCGGCGCTTCTCTTGCAGTGGATTATACAGGATCAGAAGTCTCAGGCATCCTCGGCTCAGGTGAGGAATATTCTTATTCTTGGTACAAGAAGGATTCCTGGAAACGAATATCCGAACCGGCAGTGGGGCTATGGTACGATGGACCTTTACCACACCTTTGAAGAGATACGGCAGTTATAAAGGAGGAAGAAACAATGGATGATTTTTTTAGCGAACTTGGGAAGAGAATTTCAGAGACTGCAGATATTGTAGGAAAAAAGACCAATGAGATCCTGGATACGGAAAAGCTGAAAAGCCGGATCCGTACTCTGGAACGTGCCAATGAGCGGGACTATATTGACATCGGCAAGTCCGTTTATGAGAAGTTTCAGGAGAATGAGGTGACAGATGAGTCATGCATTGAGTTCTGTGAAGCGATTGAGAAAAGACAGGAGCAGATCGAAGACCTGAAAAAGGAGATCGACCGGATCAAAGGAGAATAAATGCGGATGAAAAAATGGATAACGGGATTTGCGGCCATTCTTCTGGGTGCAGATCTCTTCTGTAAGTACCGTACGGAACAAAAAGCCGACGGAGAGAAAGAAAAAGAGCTTTTCGGAGGGAAAGTGCTGATCCGCAAGGTACACAATCATGGATTTGCCCTGAATGTGTTAAGCGGAGAGGACCGGATTGTAAAGGGAGGATCCCTTCTTGCCGGAATCCTGCTGCTTTGTTACCATGTGAAGCTGTTTTTTTCTAAAAAAGGAACATGGAAATTTGCAGGGACATCCTTGATGCTTGCCGGGGCGCTGAGTAATCTATACGACCGTTTCAGGAGAGGCTATGTGGTGGATTACATCGGATTTGCGGCGGCGGATCCGCAGATACGAAAGATTACGTTTAATATCGGAGATTTCTGCCTGATGGCCGGGGCTGCCGTTCTTGCAGCCGCCCAGGCCGCCAGATCAGTCACAAAAGAAATCCGGAAAGAGGTTAAGAAGCAGAGAAAAACTCTTTAATCTGACCATGAATAATTTCCATCAGCCGGGTGCGGGATTCCACCGCCGCCCAGGCAACATGAGGTGTGATCAGAAGTTTTTTACTGTCTCTGATATCAAAGAGGGGATTGTCAGCTGACATCGGTTCCTGACAAAGTACGTCAAGACCGGCCGCGGCGATGGTCCCCTTTTTTAATGCGTCCGCCAGATCCTGCTCCACAACGATCGGTCCCCGTCCGAGGTTCAGCAGGATGGCGGATGATTTCATCTTTTCGAGAGCTTTTGCATTGATCAGCCCTTCCGTATTTGAATTCAGAGGGGCGTGAATGGAAATAATATCGGAGGTGGATAATAAAGTGTCAAAGTCCACCTGATGATAGCCTTCCTGCTCCGGGCTGCCTGAGGTAGAATAGTATACAACGTCCGCACCAAAACAGGAGGCAATATCAGCTACCCGGCGGCCGATGTTTCCAAGTCCGATGATGCCGAAGCGCATGGAGCAAAGTTCATGAAAGTGCTCGGCAAAATGGGTGAAGATCCGGTCGTTGATATAGCTGCCTTCCTTGACATAGTCATCGTAATAGCGGAGCTTTTCCAGCAGGTAAAAGAGCATGGCAAAGGTGTGCTGCGCAACGGATTCGGTAGAATAGCCGGCCACATTGCGCCAGGCTATCCCACGGCGTTCCAGATAGTCTTTATCCAGATTATTGGTACCAGTGGCGGTGACGCAGACCAGCTTTAAATGGGAAGCGTTCCCGATGGTTGTTTCGTTGACGGGTGTTTTATTGACAATCAGAACATCAGCGTCCTGAGTCCGTGTAGATGCTTCCGAAGGTGTCGTGAAGTCGTGATAGATCACTTCGCCAAAGTCTTCAAAAGCGGACAGATCGATATCTGAGCCGATGGTTTTGGCATCCAGAAATACAAGTTTCATGAAAGAGCCTCCTTATTATTTCTTTTTTTTCATTATAGACAGAACGAACGGAAAAGTAAAGAAAAGGGGTTGACAATAAATCAGAAGAAATAGTATACTAATCCTCAGAAGAGCATTTGCGAATTATACTAATAGTTTGCAGATGTTATTTTTTTGGAAAAAAGAGAGTAAAACTGCGGAAAGGAGAATCCAACATGAAGAAACTGGATACGAAGAAACTTGGAATTGACATACTGATTGATATTGTCGGGGGAATTCTGATTGCAATTGGAACATACAACTTTGCCGCCATGGCGAAATTCCCAATGGTAGGATTTAACGGAATTGCTTTGATTTTCTATCATTTGTTTGGACTGCCGATCGGTACGGTTGCGATGCTTCTGAATATCCCGGTTGCCATTGCGTGCTTCCGGATCCTCGGAAAAGACTTTTTTATCCGCTCCATCCGGACGATCATCATTACGTCCGTGATCATGGACGTTGTTGCGCCGATGTTCCCGGTATATACCGGAGACCGGATGCTGGCAGCAATCTGTACGGGTATTTTCTCCGGTCTGGGCTATGCCCTGATCTACATGAGAAATACATCTACAGGAGGATCGGATTTCATCATGCTTTCTATTAAAGCGTTGAATCCGCATCTGTCTCTTGGAAAGATTTCATTTGCGCTGGAAGCGATTGTTGTTCTTATTGGAACAATTCTTGTTTCGAAAGATATTGACAGCCTGATCTACGGTATGATGATCAGCTTTATTCTCTCAGCGGTTGTGGACAAGGTAATGTACGGAATTGATTCCGGAAAGATGTCTCTGATTGTGACAGACTTTCCGGTAGAAGTGGCGGCACGGATCGACGAAGAAGTCGGACGGGGAAGCACGTTCTTAAAGGCAGAGGGAAGCTATTCCCATATTCAGAGAGATGTTGTACTCTGTGCATGCAACAATAAAGAAATGTACGGAATCCGTAAGGTTGTAAAGGAGATTGACCCGAAGGCATTTATCATCATCGTGGAGTCCAACGAGGTGCTTGGAGAGGGATTCAAAGCCCACTAAAGCCCGGGACATGTAGGAGAAAACAGAAACGGCAGAGATCATTCAGGTCTCTGCCGTTTTTTTTCGTATCTTTTATTTCTGTTCTGCGTAAAGCTTTACGATTTCGACTACTACATCGGTTGCAAGATCCATTCCCTCTACTGTGATATGTTCATATGGTCCGTGGTATGCGTGTCCGCCGGT
The DNA here is from genome assembly GCF_027924685.1 of Sellimonas catena. Lineage (NCBI taxonomy): Bacteria > Bacillati > Bacillota > Clostridia > Lachnospirales > Lachnospiraceae > Sellimonas > Sellimonas catena. Next base: position 30,687 of record NZ_BSBO01000029.1, on the reverse strand, counting down.
ACCAAGGTTCGGGCAAGGAAGTCCTTTGAAGCTTAACTGGCATCCGTCTGTGCCGCCGCGGATCGGAAGAATCTGAGCCGGAACATTGGCACGTTCACAGGCAGTTTTCGCATTCTCAATGAGGTGCATGCAGTCCTTGATAATGGTGGACATGTTCTTGTACTGCTGTGTGATCGTCAGTTTTACTGTGCCTTCGCCCCATTTTTCGTTCAGGTCTTTTTCGATCAGACGAAGTGTCTGCTGGCGTGCTTCAAACATGGAAGCGTCATGATCTCTGAGGAAGTAGTGGAGTTCCGCATTTCCTACATCTCCGCTCATGGAAACAAGATGGTAGAATCCTTCATATCCTTCAGTTCCACGAGGTGTCTCGCAGCCCGGAAGCATGTTGTTGATTTCCATGGCAACAAGGCTTGCATTGATCATTGTATCCTTGCTGGATCCCGGATGAACGGCAAAGCCTGTGATTTCAAAGTCTGCTTTGCATGCGTTGAAGTTTTCGTACTGGATTTCCCCTTCGCCGTCTCCGTCCAGAGTGTAGCCGAAGTCCGCGTCGAATTCCTCTACATTGAAGTGGGAAGCGCCGGTTCCGATCTCTTCGTCCGGTGTGAAAGCAACACGGATCGCTCCATGAGGAATGTTTTCCTCTTTGATGCGTTCGATCATGGTCATGATCTCGGCAATGCCGGCCTTGTCATCTGCTCCGAGTACTGTCGTGCCGTCTGTTGTGATCAGAGTACGGCCTTTCAGTTCCGGAAGATGAGGGAAGGCGCTGACTTCCAGTACACGGCCGCTGTCGCCAAGCACAACGTCTCCGCCGTCATAGTTTTCATGGATCACCGGAACGATGTCATGGTCGCAGAAATCGGAAACCGTGTCCATGTGAGCGATGAATCCCATCTTCGGGCAGTTCTCGTAGCCCGGAGTTGCCGGGATCTTTCCGTATACATAGCACTGATCGTCCACATGAGCCTCCACGCCCAGCTCTTTCAGTTCGTCTACCAGAATGTTCGCGAGATCAAACTGGCATTTGGAAGATGGAACAGTTTCGCTGTTCTCATCGCTTGGTGTCCTGACAACGACGTATTTTAGTAATCTTTCATAAGCTTTCATTGGAATTCCTCTCCTTTATTGTAAATTTTCCTATATCCCATTATAGCATTTTTTACAGGATGTACAAGTCCCGAAAATCCGGAAGGACACTTTGGAGGGAGAATTGTAGGGAAAAAATAGGGAAAGATGTAGTATAATAACGCTGAAATGATATGGAAAAGAAGAGGAAAAGAAAATGGAACGACTTTTGATTGTAGATGATGAACCGGGAATCCGGATGCTTTTAAAAGATTATTTTGAAATGATGGGATATGAAATACGGACGGCCGAAAACGGACGGGAGGCGGTCCGGTGTGCCGGGGAGCAGCCGGATCTGATCCTTCTGGATATTAATCTTCCGGATATGGACGGAATGACGGTGTGCCAGAAAATCCGGGAAACAGTACGCTGTCCGATTGTCTTTTTAACGGCAAAGATTGAAGAGCAGGACCGGATCAACGGGCTGCTGTCCGGAGGAGATGATTATATAACCAAACCGTTTTCCATCGATGAACTGGGTGCCAGAGTAATGGCCCACCTGCGACGGGAAAAGCGGGGGCGGCAGGAGAAAGAGGAGGCGCAGAATCAGGGCCTTGCCATCCGGTACGATGAGCGGAGTGTCCGCTGCAACGGGGAGGAGATTCGTCTGACAAGAACCGAGTTTGACATTCTGGCATTTCTTTCCATGCATCCAAGGCAGGTATTCAGCAAGGAACAGATTTACGAAGCGGTCCGGGGAATGGAAGGAAACGGTGACAGCAGCATTGTGATGGAGCATATCCGCAGACTCAGGGGAAAGATTGCGGAGAAAACGAAACAGGATTATATTGAGACAGTCTGGGGAGTGGGCTATAAATGGATTGGATAGATGAAAAGATGGAACAGTTCCGGAGCTGTATCCGGAATCTTCCGGTGAAGAAGGCATTGCTTTCTTATTTGTGTATCGCTGCGGTGATTGCATTCCTGATGAGCAGCGCTACCATACGGATCTGTGAAAAATGGACGGAAATTTTAGCGGAGCGGCAGAATGTGAACATGGACCGGGCCTATACAAGAGAGGCTCTTTTCTTTTATTATAAACAGTCAGCGGCCGGGATTACCGACAGGGAGGAAACGATACTGATTCTGCTCCAGGAGATGGTACGATGGTGTCCGTATGTCTATACGGTGCTGACGATGCTGGCGGCAGGATCCCTGTTTTACCGGAAGAGACTTCAAAAGCCGTTTGGGATTCTCGAGGATGCCGTAGAGAAGGTAGGAAAAAAGGAGCTGGATTTTACAGTTGCTTATGAGAGTGAGGATGAGATGGGAAAGCTTTGCGTTTCCTTTGAAGAGATGCGGCAAAATCTGGAGGAAAATCAGAAAGAGATGTGGAATCTGGTAGAAGAGCAGAAAAAGCTGAATGCTGCCTTTGCCCATGATCTGCGTACCCCGCTGACCGTGATCCGGGGGTATTCGGATTTCCTTGTCCGGTATCTGCCTAAGGGGACTATCAGCCAGGAAAAATTAAAGGACACCCTGCGTCTTCTTTCGGAACAGGCGGAACGGCTGGAACGGTTCAGCGGAACCATGAAGTCTTTGCGGTCGGTAGATGAAATTCCATTTGCACCGGCAGGGAAAAGAAAACAGGAACTGGAGATGCGGATTCAGGGCATGGTGGATGCACTGAATGTGGCAAAAGAAGTAAAGATTGTTTACCTGCATGACTGCTCCGGGGGAGAGCTGATTCTGGACGAGGATATTGTGATGGAAGTACTCGACAACCTGCTCTCCAATGCAATCCGGTATGCAAAAAGTCAGGTGGAGATTGAAACAAAGGTCGAAGGGGCATTTTTCTATCTGTTTGTATCCGATGATGGACCGGGATTTTCCGTGGAAGCACTGGAAAATGCGTCGGATCTGTATTTCAGTGAGGGACTAAAAGAGGAGCATTTCGGGATCGGGCTTAGCCTGTCGGATCTGCTTTGCAGAAAGCACGGAGGAGAGATCAGCTTTGCAAACAGTGCATGGAAGTCCGGGGCTGTCGTGTCGGCTTCTTTTGAAATTCAGGGGAAAATCTAAAGAAATCCTTTCAGATATCTAGGGAGAAAGTAGAGAAATCCCATGTATGATAAGGATATCAAGAAGAAAGGAAGTGGACAGATGAGCAGAAATGAAATGGAAATCCGGATTGAAGGATTGGAAAAATATTACGGGAAAAAGCATGCGCTGAAAAATGTGACACTTACGATTCCCTCCGGCATGTTTGGCCTGCTTGGGAGAAACGGGGCCGGGAAGACAACGTTGATGAAGGTGCTTGCCACGTTGATCGGAAAGCAGGGAGGAAAGGTGACCGTGTGCGGGATTCCGGTGGAAGAGGCGGCCAGGATCCGCAGAATCACAGGGTATCTGCCGCAGGAGTTTTCCATGTATCCCAACATGGGAGTCTATGAAGCGATGGATTATCTCGGAGCCTTATCCAAAATGCCGAAAAAGGTGCGGAAGGAGCGGATCCCGGTTCTGTTGGAGAAGGTCAATCTTCAGGAGCATTACCGGACAAAAATCCGGGCTCTGTCAGGAGGAATGAAGCGGCGGCTTGGAATTGCCCAGGCCATTCTGCACGATCCGAAAGTTCTGATTGTAGATGAGCCGACAGCGGGGCTTGACCCGGAAGAAAGGGTACGGTTCCGGAATCTTCTCTGTGAAATTGCCGAGGACAGGATTGTGATTCTCTCTACCCATATTGTCGGGGATATTGAGGCCACCTGCGAACAGATTGCCATCATGGATGAAGGAGAAATCTACTATAACGGCACGGTGATGGATCTGCTGCGGATGACGGAAGGAAAAGTCTACACTGCACAGATCAGCAGGAAGGATCTTGCAAAGATGAAGGAGAATTATGTCCTGACCAGTATGCTGACCCAGGGAAATAATGTAATGGTTCGTTTCCTTTCGGAGCAGAAGCCGCAGGTGGAAGCTTCGGCCTGCGAGCCGGGTGTGGAAGATGCGTATATGTATCTGATGCAGGAAAAGGAGGGATTTTCTCATGTTCTGGACCTTGTTTAGAAAAGAGTGCAGGATGCTGTTGAGAAGCCTGATTTTCTGGCTGTATGTTCTGGGGGCCGCCCTTTTTTTCTTCAGCCAGATGGGGACGATCACCTTTGAGTCGAAGCCGGAACCTGAACAGGAAAGCTACGGACTGAAGATTTCCGACAAGAAGGAAGACCAGATAAGGGGGACACTTGGACTTCTTGCCGAATCTTATCTCAATGATACCTTTACAACAGCACCGGTGGGATTTAACAAGCATGTCTCCTTGAGTGATGGAGAGAAGCAGGAGATCGAAACGATTCTCGAGGATACAACCGGCCTTTCGACAGAAGAGCTTGAGACCTGCTACGAGGAGTGGGTGAAAAGTCAGACCGTCGCGATGGAAGATGGAAGCTACATGATGGTGGGCGGAAACTTTGTACTGGAACCGAAGGAGGGGCTTGCCTACGATACGTTTCTGACAGATATGCAGAAGGTCTGTGAGATCCTGGGACCGGGATCGGGTTTTACCGAGGAGGGAATCCGACAGAATGCTATGGTGGAAATGACTTATGAAGACGCCCTGGAAGAATACAACAATCTGCTGGAAAAAGACGGTCTGACCGGAGGGTACGCAAGACTGTTCTGCGACTATATGGGAATTATTCTGGCAGTCCTTCCTGTGTTTGTGGCCGTGACAAGAGAAATCCGGGATAAACGGGCGCAGATGAAGGAACTGCTCTATGTAAGAAGGGCTTCCTCCTTTACGATTCTGTTCAGCAGGTATGCGGCGTTGTGCCTGTGCATGTTTGTACCGGTGCTTCTCCTGTCATGCTATCCTCTGGCGGAATGCGCCGGATTCGTGCAGGGAAAAGGAATTTCCCTGGATCTGACCGCCTTTTTCCGGTACAGTTTTGGCTGGCTTCTTCCGACCATTCTTGTGGTGACGGCGCTTGGTATATTCCTGACAGAACTGACGGGAACGGCAGCGGGCGTCCTCGTGCAGGCAGCCTGGTGGTTTCTCTCGATTTTTGCAGGCAGCGATACGATGGGTGGAGGAGCCTACGGTATGAACCTGATCCCAAGACACAATACAGAGTTTAACTACACAGGATTCCACGATCAGTTTTCACAGCTTGCATTGAACCGGGGATTTTATGTAGTGCTGGCACTGGCACTTGTGACAGCGGCAGCCATGATTTTTGAGGCAAGAAGAAAGGGGAAATGGGGAAATGGAACGATATCTCGCGGCCGGAAAAGAGTACATCCGGCATCATCTGCCGCAGCAGGCACTCGTTAGTGCCGTTCTGTTTGGCGCGGCTCCCCTGATTGTCGGAGTCGAGAATTTAAGTCAGGTGGAGACAGCACAGCTTCTGGATTTTTATGCCGTACTGCCCGGCATGATTCTTTTGATTCCGATTTTCCTTCCGGAACAGAATCCGGACATCCGGGATCTGATCCGGTCAAAATATACTTCCATGGGAAGCATTTATCTGATCCGGATTCTACTAAGCGCTCTTGTGATGGTGCTTCTGACCACGGCTTTTGTGTGGATGCTGAAACAGGGCGGATGCAGTTTTCCAGCAGGGAAATTCTTTCTGGCAGCGCTTTCCGGAATGATTTTCCTGGGAGGACTGGGGGCCGCGGCTTACGCTCTGAGCGGAAATCCGGTCATCGGTTATATGGCATCTCTTGCATATTATCTGTTCGCTTTCGGGACCGGAGAAAAATATCTGGGCAACTGGTTTTTGTTTTCCTTGTCGGCGGGAGGCTATACAGAAAAAAGGTATCTGGCTGTGACCGGCCTTATATGCCTCCTGATGGCAGTGTGGGTAAGTATTCATAAAGAACGATCCTGAAAAAGAAGCACTTGCCTTTTCTGGAAATCGGAGTAAGATAATAGAAGACCGATGCAAAGGAGAAGGATAATGGAACGAGTGATTGTAATTGCAGTGTTTATCTGCATGATGATGACGGCGCTTCTGATTGCCCACGCAGTGGTCTTTACTGTTCTGGGTGAAAAATGCGTCTGGCTGATTAAAAGTTACCGGGATCTTCCAAAGGAGAAACAGAATCTCTATGATCCGGGCCTTGTTGTAAACGGGGCAAGAAACGGACTTGTGTTGTGGGCACTGTGGTTTGTGCTCGGAGCCGTGCTTTCCTATGTGCTGACACCGTTTCTTGTAGTGGTATTTCTCGGCGTATGGCTGGCGGCTTTCTTTTCCGGCAGAAGCTTTAAGGAAAAAAAGTACGAAAAATATAAAAGGTCTTGACAGAGCACTCCTTTCGATCTAGAATGAAGAAAATCGAAAGGAGCTGCTTTTTGTATGAGCCCGGTATTAATGAATCAGTTTGTAAGTATGAACAGGGACGACGATAGGTAGCGCTTGTATTGTGAGAGAGTTCACAGGTACAAGCGCTTCTTGTGTTGTACCTGTGTGGAAGAAATAGAAACAGAATCACACAGGATGAGGAGAAATCTTGTGTGGTTCTGTTTTTTTGTTACCGAAAAGCCAAAGGTACAGCCAACAGCTCTTTTTATTCTGGCAGGAAAGGTTGTGATCGAATGGGACATAAAGACGATGCCCACATGGATGAGGGTCCGGACGGAAGAGAAGAAAAGACGATCAGAAATTCATGAAAGGGTAAGGAAAAGAAAGATGGAAGAAATCAGATATATCGAAGGAAACGTAAAAAATCAGCAGGAGGAACTCAGCCTTCTGGAGCATGCAGGGGAGATTGTGGAGATACACGGAAGCATTTACAAAATCCGGAAGATGAGAGGGTTTGCATTTGTGCTGCTGCGGACGGCAAAACACGTGATTCAGTGTGTCTATTCCGAAGAAAAGGCATCCTTTTCGCTGGAGGAACTGGAAGAGGAAAGCTGCGTGATCTTCCAGGCGGAAGTGGTGAAGGAAGAGCGGTCACGGACCGGTGTGGAGCTGCATCTGATCGGGATGGAAGTACTCTCAAGGCCGTATGAAAAAAGCCCGGTGGTCATCAATCAAAAGCAGGTGGACACATCCATCGCCACGCTGCTTGACTATCGTCCGGTGACACTTCGCAATGAAAAAGAACGTGCCATTTTCCGGATTCAGAACGGCATTACCAACGCGGTACGCAGATTTTTGCAAGGAAAGGGATTTACGGAGATTCATACACCGAAGATCGGATCCGCAGGAGCCGAAGGCGGAGCTAATATTTTCCGGCTGGACTATTTTGGAAAGGAAGCGTATCTGGCACAGAGCCCGCAGTTTTATAAGCAGATGATGGTAGGCGTCTACGAGAGAGTCTTTGAGATTGCGCCGGTATTCCGGGCGGAGAAACATGACACCTCCAGACATTTAAACGAGTATACAAGCGTGGACTTTGAGATGGGATATGTGACGAGAGTGGAAGAGCTGATGGAGATGGAGGCTGCGATGCTGAAATTTGTATTCGCTTCTCTGAAAGAAGAGTGCCAGGAAGAGCTTGCCCTCCTTCAGGTGGAGATTCCGGAATGGAAAGAAATCCCGGCGATTCCATTTGCCAAAGCAAAAGAGATTGTGGCCAAGATTCGGAAAAGAGCGGTGGAGGAGCCGGAAGACCTGGAACCGGAAGAAGAAAAGCTGCTTTCCGAATGGATTCTAAAAGAGACCGGAAGCGAGCTTGTCTTTGTAACCGAATATCCGGAGAAAAAGCGTCCATTTTATGCTATGGACAGCGAGACAAATCCGAATGTGACAAAAAGTTTCGACCTTCTTTACAAAGGTCTGGAAGTCACGACAGGAGGGCTTCGGATTCACAATTACGAAGAACAGGTGGCGAAGATGAAACGAAGAGGCATGCATCCGGAAGTGTTTGAAAGCTATCTCATGGCACATAAGTGCGGACTGCCGCCGCACGGAGGCCTGGGACTTGGACTGGAACGATTTACAAGCAGGCTGCTTGGCTTTGAAAATGTGCGCCGGGCATCCCTGTTTCCAAGAGACATCCACCGGCTGGTGCCGTAGGAAAGTAAAGCGAAGACTGTGCGGAACGGAATCCGCACAGCCTTCGCTTTAGTCTACCGGAGATTCCCAGGTTTCCAGAATGGCATCCAGTTTCTCCTGGCTCAGTGAAATGATCCGGTGGTTTGCGTCAAAATAAGTTTTTTCAGAAACCGCGTTCATGAAGTCTTCGTAACGGACAGTACGCTGATTCTTCAGCATGAGATACCAGTCCTCAATCCCCTTGATCTGATCAAGAATAATATAAGGTTCTGTCGGCAGGACGGTCGGAAGATCTGCTTCAGTAAAATAAATTCCGACCAGCCGTTCCTTCACGCGGTATACTTTCGGAGCTGCGTAATACACATCCTGCGACTGTAGATAATGCAGAAGTTCCCCAAGACGATCCAGGTCATTGCCGATGTAGTCGAATTCATGTTTTCCAAGAGAGATCGGAAAGCAGATTCCGAAAACCTGAAAATGCTTGTATTCGTTCTTGCTGATTTCCTGATTCAGATCGTCCAGAGCGCCCATGGATGCGTTCGCATCATTCTGCATCAATGTATCGATGTCACGGAGTGTCTGTGTCTGGCCTTCCAGAATAAACTGTTTTGTTTTCAGTGTGGTGCAAAGAAGCTTGACCACTTCATAGAAACGGCGGATTTCCGCTTTGCTGGTAGGAAGGCTGAGCTTCAGGGAAATTGCATTTTCGTTTACGGAGAGCTCCATCCCTCTTGCAAGTTTTTCCGGATCATACAGAAGGGTACAGTTCCCGGTTTCACGCTCTATGAGCCGGAAATTTTCATCGGCGGTCCCATAAGACAAGCCGGACAGACGGATCACATCCTCCAGGGTCAACGGTTTTCTGAAAATAGATTTTTGACGGATCTCTACAGTTACGGACATAGGATCACCCCTGATTTCATTATACAATAAGGAAAGGAGGAGAGCAATCGGAAAGCATTTCCCTGGCAGAACCGTAGACACGGGCGATTAAGTACGGTTAGCCGGTCAATTTTGTTGTAAGAACCGTAGTCATGTGCGATATAGTACGGTTAGCTGATCGATTTTTGCTGTAAGAACTGTAGTCATGCGCAATATAGTACGGTTGCCAGATCAATTTTCGCTGTAGACACCGTAGTCACGAGGGGTTTAGTACGGTTCCCAGGGCAATTTTCGTTGTAAGCACCGTAGGCACGAGCAGTTTAGTACGGTTGCCAGATCAATTTTTGTTGTAGGCACCGTAGACACGGACGATATAGTACGGTTAGCCGGTCAATTTTTGTTGCAAGAACCGTCGTCACCCACAATTTACTACTGTTCTAAAAGAGAGTTTCCTTGACAGAACCGTAGTTTTATCGCACAGACGGATAACTGGCGATGATCTTCTAAGTCAGGTAAGAACTAGATAGTGAAAGAGCAGGAAATATAGAAAATTGAAACGAGAAAATTCAGAGAATTAGCACTCGAGTATTGTTATTACAGCGTAGCTTTTGTCTTAGTTCATAGAGTGCCGTAAAGTGCCTATTTACAGGCTTTTCACGGGTTTTATGAATTTATCACATTTCATCAAAAATCGTCAATATACAAAAATTTGGTGTCAAAATTGGTGTCAAATAACCTTGATTTGAGATTTTGATGAGTAACACATCAGTAAAAAAATTGAATATTTTATAGACTATGGAACGCCTAAAATGACGTTCCTTTTCTATTTCCAGCCGTTCTTATTGGACGGCTATTTTATTACTCAAAATGAAAGGAGCATTAGACTTATGAAAAAGATGTTAAAACGATTGTGTACGGGCTTCTTAGCTCTTGCGACTGTCGTTACTGCTTTACCGACTACACCCGTTCATGCAGAAAGCAAGCAATACTGGACGGAAAGTGCGGAGCGTGTCGGTATCATTGAAAAAGTAATGAATGACGGTTCTATCGGTTCGACATTCAATGAGGGCTATATGAAAGTCGAGGGCGAAACTGCCTATTGTATTGACATCAATACAGATTTTAAGAACGGCTACAAGACCAGAGCTGACGCAAGCTCATGCATGAGTGCCGACCAGATTTCAGATGTGGCGTTATCTTTAGAGTATGTCAAACAGTATGGCGAAGCTCATAAGGAACTGAACTACAAGCAAGTCTATCTGTTGGAACAATGTGTTGTCTGGCAGAGATTGAGCGTACATCTTGTCTGGCAATGTGATAACGTGCGAGCTTCTTATGATGAAATACCAAAGGCTACGCAGGACGAAGTTTTCGCTGGTGCAAAAGCCTTTGTCAAAGAAAATAAAGGACGCTATGAATGTGGCGGTTATATCTACTCTGGCGAGGGGCAGGAATTGGGACAATTCTGGGCGAAACTGAATGTCGGAAATGCGAAACTGCAAAAGACTTCCAGTAATACCAGCATTACAGACGGTAACGGAAATTACTCTATCGCTGGTGCGACCTATGGTGTCTTTGCTGATAAGAATTGCACAAAACAGCTTGCCACCCTTACGACTGATGAAAACGGAAATACAGATGTTGTAGAGGTAAAGGCAGGCACAGTTTATATCAAGGAATTATCCGCACCAGCAGGATATAAAGTAGATAAAACGGTATATTCCTTAAAGGTTGAAGCTGGAAAAACAGCGACTTTGAAAGTATCAGATACACCAAAAGTAACAGACACTTTGATTGAGCTTTTCAAGATAGATATGGAAACACAGAAAGACAATCCGCAGGGAAACGCTTCTTTAGCAGGTGCGGAATTTACATGGAAGTATTATGCTGGCTTCTACAATAAAGACAATCTCCCTGCCGAAGCTACTCGTACATGGGTTACAAAGACAATCGCTGAAACTGACAGCGACGGAACAACCCACTACATCACAAAATTAGCGGACGCATACAAGGTGTCTGGCGACAGCTTCTATATGCAGGACGGTAAAGCCGTTCTTCCTTTAGGAACACTAACCGTTGAAGAAACAAAAGCTCCAAACGGCTACTTGTTAGACGGTGCATATATGCAGGCTGGCGATAAGTCCGAACAGATTAAGGGCTTATATGTAACACAGATTACCGAGGACGGCGACCTTGCCGTATTATCTGGAAGTAACCAGTTTTCCGTATCAGACAAGGTTATCCGTGGCGGTGTGAAAATTCAGAAACGAGATTTAGAAACGGGCGATACGAAGCCACAAGGAAGTGCCACTTTGAAAGATACTGCCTTTGACATCATTTCCTTAAATGATAATTCTGTTTTGGTTGAGGGCAAGCTATACAAGAAAAATGAAGTCGTAAAAACTATTCGTACAGATATTGAGGGTGTCGCTTCTACTGCTTCTGACCTCTTACCTTATGGAAACTTCCGTATCGTTGAAAGTGAAGCTCCAAACGGATATTTGACAGACGGTGCAAAGCCGATTGATTTTACAATCACAGAAAATGGAAAAATCGTGGACTTAACCGAAAAAGCCCATTCTATCTATAATCAGATTAAGCGTGGAGATATTGAGGGGGTAAAAATCGGTGCAGGCACACACAAGCGTCTTGCTGATGTTCCTTTTAGGATCACAAGCAAGACGACTGGGGAAAGTCATGTTGTAGTAACTGATGATAACGGGCAATTCTCCACTTCTGCTGAATGGGCTTCACATAAGCACAATACCAACGCAGGAAAGAACAGCGAGGACGGTGTGTGGTTTGGAACTTCTGAACCAGACGACAGCAAGGGTGCATTACCTTATGATACCTACATCATTGAAGAAATGCGTTGCGAAAGCAACAAAGGCTTTGAGCTTATCCCACCTTTTGAAATCGTGGTATCAAGAAATAACCTTGTGATTGATTTAGGAACGCTGACTGATGAATACGAAAAAGAAATCTCTATCCATACCACAGCGACCAGTAAGGACGGCGAAAAGACAATCCTTGCAGGAAAAGAGGTTACGATTGTTGATACCATCAAATTAAACGGACTTACAAAAGGTACAAAATATCAGCTCAAAGGCTGGCAGATGTTAAAGGAAGAAAACGCCGAGCTTATCATTGACGGGAAACGTGTAGAAAACGATTATACCTTTGTCGCTGATGAGGAAGAAATGAAAGTGGAAATTTCCTATACATTCAATGCGTCTGCTTTAGGTGGCAAGAACCTTGTTACCTTTGAAGAATTGTATGATTTCAGCAATCCAGACGAACCCGTAAAAGTTGCAGAACACAAAGACATTGAGGACGACGGGCAGACGGTACTTATCACAGAGCGTATCATCAAGATACATACTACCGCTACCGATAAGGACGGCAACAAAGAGCTTGAAGCAGGAAAAAAGGTAACAATCATTGATACCGTAACCTTAGAGGGCTTAGAAGTCGGTACACAGTACAAACTTGTGGGCTGGCAGATGTTGAAAGAAGAAAATGCAGAACTTCTTATCAATGGAAAGCGTGTGGAAAGTGATTATATGTTTACCGCTGACAGCGAAACTATGAAAGTGGAAGTTTCCTTTACCTTTGACGCTACTTCCCTTGACGGCAAACAGCTTGTAACTTTTGAAGAATTGTACGATTTGAGCAATCCAGACGAGCCGAAGAAAGTTACCGAGCATAAGGAGATTGAGGATAAGGGACAGACAATTACCTTTAAGGAAAAGCCAGAAGAACCAGAGAAACCCGAAACCCCACCGACACCAGAAAAGCCTAGCAGACCTAGCGACAGTCCCAAAACGGGCGACAGTACAAATGTAATGGCATTTATCGTGATGTTGCTTGCGTCTGCTGGTGGACTGGCTGGAACATATCTTTACAAACGCCGTCAAACGAAGAAATCATAAGGCGGTAACGGTATGATGAAAGAAAAATCACGCTCTCCGCCGAAGCGGTCAAACGGCAGACTTTTGCTTATTCTGGCTTGTCTGCCCACAACCTGCAAGAACACGGATAGTCAAGGGTGCGAAGCATACATTTTACCCTTTACTATCTGGGGGATTGCTGGTACTTTCTAAACTGCCAGAATAAGAAATCAAAATCAATTAACTTATCAATTATCAAAATAGAAAGAAACGAGGTAAAACACTATGGAAATGAAATATGTCGTGCCAGATATGGCACAGTCTTTTGGAACTCTTGAATTTGCAGGCGAAAGCGACCATGTTTTTGACAGAGATAAAGATAACCGCAGATTTTTCGCAAGAAGAAGCTACAACCTTTATTCAGATGTACAGAGAGGGGAAAATGTTGTGGTAGAAATTCCCGTGCAGGCTGGCGAAAAGCATTTCAAGTATGAGCAGAAAGTAAAACTTGTCAATCCGAAGTTATACGGCAGAGGTTACGCAATCGGGGATATGGGACATACCGATTATGTGTTGCTTGCTGATGATATTGTAGCAGTTGAAGAAAAGTAAAGGAGTGAAGAATTTATGAGATTATCAAACGGATTTGTCATTGACAAAGAGAAAACATTTGGAGAATTAAAATTTACAGCGGTGCGTGATGTGTTCTTGCAGAATGAGGACGGGACACCGAGTACCCAGCTTAAAAAGCGTATCTATGATTTGAAGTGCAGTCTGCATGGCGGAATTATCCCCGTGTCTGTACCGCCAGAAGTACCGTTAAGGGAATTTCCGTACAATGCAGTTGTGGAGCTTGTCAATCCCGTAGCCGATACGGTATCAAGAAAGACGTTTGGTGGTGCAGATGTGGACTGGTATGTAAAAGCAGAGGATATTGTGTTGAAGAACAAAGGCAACCAGAACGCAGGCAATTCACAGAATAATAACACGCAGGGACAACCGAAAAAATAAAATTAGAGATTAGATTTTTATTGTGAGGTAATTCGTTGAATGATATAATTAGGATAAATTGTGAGGTGCTTATCTATGAAAGTATTAGTTAGTTCATGTATCATGGGAAAAAACTGCAAATATAACGGTGGGAATAATCTCAATCCGAAAGTTGTAGAGTTTCTAAAAGACAAAGAAGTTATCGAGATTTGTCCAGAATTATTAGCGAATATGCCTACACCACGTCCTAGTGCGGAAATAGTAAATGGTATTGTCATGGATATAAATGGAAATATTGTTGATGAGGAATATCGTCATGCGGTACAGTTGGCTTTAAATGAAATAAGAAGTATGGAAATAGATTTAGTTATTCTGCAATCAAGAAGCCCAACTTGTGCAGTCAAGAATATTTATGATGGTAGTTTTACGGGGAAATTGATAAAAGGTCAAGGTCTATTTGCACAAGCGTTAATTGAGGCTGGATATAAAGTGTTGGACTCAGAAGATTTTTAATGAATGGTAATGAAAAAGCAGTTAGTCTTAGGATTGACTGCTTTTTTCGTACCCAGAAAGGAGTGATTGATTTATGCAAAAGATTTGGAACAAAGGACACCGTATCAGAGCCAGCGACAAGCACCTTGTCTACCACTTTTCCATAGGGACACTTCTGTTTGTATTCATGGCGGTTCTCCTACTACTGAATATCAAACAGTTTATGTGTACCGATTGGGAGCATTTCAGCTTGTTAGAGAACGGCTTGACGCTTTCCCCTTACAACTTCATAACCATACTGATAGCGACTGGTGTTTGTGCATTGGTCGCTTTTCTGTATTACCGCTTCTGTTACGACAGTTTCAAGAAGCTCCTGCACCGTCAAAAGCTGGCAAGAATGGTACTGGAAAATAAGTGGTATGAAGCCGATACCGTACAAGACAGCGGTTTTTTTACTGACCTGCAAAGCAGATCAAGGGAAAAAATCGTCTGGTTTCCGAAGATTTATTATCAAATGGAAAAGGGACTGCTTCATATCCGCTGTGAAATTACGCTGGGGAAATATCAAGACCAGCTTTTACGGTTAGAGGATAAATTGGAAAGTGGCTTATATTGCGAGCTGACCGACAAGACCCTGCATGACGGCTATATCGAATATACCCTGCTTTATGATATGATAGCGAACCGCATTACCATTGATGAAGTACGGGCAGAGAACGGCTGTCTTAGGCTTATGAAAAATCTTGTCTGGGAATATGACGCACTCCCTCACGCCTTGATTGCTGGCGGGACTGGTGGTGGTAAAACCTATTTTCTGCTGACGCTCATTGAAGCCCTACTGCATACAAACGCTGTCCTTTATATCTTAGACCCCAAAAATGCGGACTTAGCAGACTTAGGGACAGTTATGGAAAATGTGTACCACACCAAAGAAGAAATGATTGATTGCGTCAATAATTTCTATGAGGGCATGGTACAGCGAAGTGAGGAAATGAAACGACACCCGAACTATAAGACAGGTGAAAACTACGCCCATCTGGGACTGCCACCCTGCTTTCTTATCTTTGATGAATATGTGGCGTTCTTTGAAATGCTGGGGACAAAAGAAAGCGTGAGCCTACTTAGCCAGTTAAAGAAAATCGTTATGTTGGGACGGCAAGCAGGTTACTTCCTTATCGTTGCCTGCCAGCGTCCAGACGCAAAGTATTTTTCGGACGGTATCAGGGATAACTTCAATTTCCGTGTGGGACTTGGACGTATCAGCGAATTAGGTTACGGTATGCTGTTTGGTTCAGATGTGAAAAAGCAGTTTTTCCAGAAGCGTATCAAGGGGCGTGGCTATTGTGATGTGGGAACAAGCGTAATAAGCGAATTTTATACGCCTTTAGTCCCGAAAGGACATGATTTTTTGCAGACTATCGGCTCTCTTGCACAAGCAAGGCAGGACGGGACGGCGACGTGCGAAGCGAAAGGCGACGGCACGGACTAGCCGTTGCTGGTGTGGCGTCAGCCACGCCAGCAGGTAAAACCCCTCGGTATCTAACAGAGGGGTACGTTTGCAAATAGACAATAGACAAAAAACATAGGAAACATAAGGCTTCTGGCATGGTTTCCTAGCAAAATTCAGTTGTGAAGTCGTCTAAAAAAACTTCACACTTGACAGATTGGGGGTATGGTTCTGAATGAAGAACAATGGATAAAAGAATTACGGGAGAAGCGAGTTGCTTACGGTATCTCACAAGGCAGGCTGGCGGTGGCTTCTGGTATCACAAGAGAATATCTCAATAAGATAGAAAGCGGAAAAATGAAGCCGTCAAAGGAGCTTCTGGAAACTCTGCATAAGGAACTGGCAAGGTTCAATCCAGAAGCACCGCTTACCATGCTGTTTGATTATGTGAAAATTCGTTTTCCCACGCTGGATATACAGCACATTATCAAAGATATATTAAAACTGAATATCAATTATATGCTCCATGAAGATTACGGACATTACAGTTATACGGAGCATTATTCTTTAGGGGACATCTTTATTTATACGTCGGCTGACGAAGAAAAAGGTGTCCTTTTAGAGTTAAAGGGGCGTGGTTGCAGGCAGTTTGAAAGTTACCTGTTAGCACAGCAAAGAAGCTGGTATGACTTTCTCATGGACGCACTCGTAGACGGTGGCGTGATGAAGCGTATCGACCTTGCTATCAACGACCATACGGGCATTTTGGATATTCCAGAGCTTGCGGAAAAATGCAGGAAACGGGAATATATCGGAAAGTCCAGAAGTTACAAGTTTTACCAGTCGGGCGAGCTTATCAAGCACAGAGAGGACGACAGAGAATATATGGGGCGTACTCTTTATCTTGGTTCGCTGAAATCAGATGTGTATTTCTGTATTTACGAAAAGGACTATGAGCAGTATGTCAAGTTGGGGACACCGCTTGAAGAAGCCGACATTA
Source organism: Sellimonas catena (assembly GCF_027924685.1). Classification (NCBI taxonomy): domain Bacteria; kingdom Bacillati; phylum Bacillota; class Clostridia; order Lachnospirales; family Lachnospiraceae; genus Sellimonas; species Sellimonas catena. Next base: position 13,914 of record NZ_BSBO01000029.1, on the reverse strand, counting down.
TTAACCGTTTTGAGATACGGCTTCGGAATGAACGAGCCTATTATGCAGTACGGGATTTGCTGACGTATTATGACGCAGAACAGACCGCCTTTTCTATCATCAATCAGTATGTGCGGTTTGTTGATGAAGAACCAGACAAGCGAAAAAATGACTGGAAGCTCAATGACCGCTGGGCTTGGTTTATCGGCGATAACAGACAGAGCTTGAAGCTGACGACAAAGCCAGAGCCTTACACCTTAGACCGCACATTGCGTTGGGTACAACGGCAGGTAGCACCAACCTTGAAAATGCTGAAAAAGATTGATAAGGGAAACGGTACAGACTACATGGAAATGATTGAACAGCAGGCGAAGCTCACAGAAAAGCATGAAATGATAATCAGACAGCAGACGACCCCTGCAAAAGATTTAGTAGAAAGTTAGGAGTGATAAAAAATGTGGGTATTATTAAAAGACTTCCTGCTGGTATCTATGGGAATGGGTATCGGCGTGGTCTTGATGTGTATTTTGAATGTCGGCAAAGAAGCTGACTGTAAAATGAAACAATTAGAAGAAAGTGAGGACAATTAAATGAATTTCGGACAAAATCTTTACACTTGGTTTTTAAGCAACGCACAGAGCTTAGTGCTTATGGCGATTGTGGTTATCGGTATCTACTTAGGGTTCAAGCGTGAGTTTTCCAAACTTATCGGCTTCTTAGTAGTTGCCTTGATTGCTGTCGGCTTGGTATTCAATGCTGGCGGTGTGAAAGATGTACTGTTAGAGCTGTTCAATAAGATTATCGGTGCATAAAATTTTATTGTAGTGCTGATATGAGAATGGTATAATGTGGATATGAAAAATAACAAATCATGAAACTATGAGGGTGTATTATGAGAGAGAAAAGTTGTATGACAAGAAATTTAATATTTTTATTCATAGGATTATTATTGATATATATGTTGCAAAAAAATGGGAACTTTTTCCCAGTTTTCTTCTTAATTTCTTCGTTATTTCTGATATATAGGAATAGAAAAGAAAAGAGGAAAGTTGATAAAATTGATGTTCTTATAGGTATATTGTTAGCAATATTATCTTTAAATCCGATTTATGCAATATGTATAGGTTTAGGATATGTCGGGGCAAAACAAGTATTTGATAATTCCTCTTATAAAATCAATTTATTCCCTAAAGATAAAAAGGAAGTAATATTTTATGGAATTATCCCTGCTACTTTCCTAATATTACTAAATACAATATGGTTTTTGCAGACTGTTTCTATCAATGTAGGGTTTAGGCTTGAAGCAATTACAGGAAGCCTTATTGCCAGTATTCCAGAAGAATTATTGTATAGATATTTGGTGTTTGCACTATGTGTTATTCTTTGTAATAATCAAATTAGAACAAAAAGTCAAAAGTTTCTTTGTTATTTAATTTTAATTGTACCTCATGTTTTAATGCACTTTCCAGCAGGAGTGGATATATCCTTTATTGATGTAGTTCTAATGAGTATTTTTGGAATAATACTTACTCGTATTCAAATGAAATCTTCATTATTATTAGCAATTATTGTCCACTTTTTAATAGATTTTTTTAGAATAATTATTTTTGGCGTATGAAATTTATACCACAATTTTAATAATTCCATATCCATACACACAAAGCAGTTAGTCTTAGGATTGACTGCTTTTTTCTTACCAAAATTTCAGAGTGGAGTGATGAAATGAACGATATTTTTAAGGATATGCAGGCAAAAGTCGGCTGTGATTATATTTCTGACCTGCCCTCTTACAAGCGTAAGGTATGGCATGAAATGAAACGACTGAACCCTGCCGACTATGAAGAAAGACAGTTAGAAGATTTTTCAAAGTATGTGTTTGGTATGTCGTACCAGACCATAAAAGATGTGATGAAACAACAGAAAGGACGTGAGGAACAATGCAGGAAACAAGGGTGCTGGTGGAAACGAAAGGAACAACTGGCGAAGAAACAACATCATACTGGTTCGACCTGCCGATAGATGTTGCAGAGTTTGAAGAAAAGTTAGGTATCGGTGCAGAAAGTGGGGATTACCGCATTATCGAAAAGGTGTTGCCTTATGCTGATGAAGTTCACGAACATACAAGCGTGTATCAGCTTAACGAATTAGATTTTATGTACCGCCAGCTTTCAAGTGATATGCAGGAAGAATATGTATCACTACTTACGGTGTTTGAGAATTTAGAAGCACTTTATCTTTGCAGGAACGTGATTACGGTTTATCCCGACTGCAAAAGCATGATAGATGTTGCAAGGCAAAAGCTGATGAACGACCCGACGTTCAAGCATTTATCCGAGGACTGTCAAGAATACTATTTCGATTTTGAAGCCTATGCTTCTCACTTGCAGGAACACGGGAAATTTTTAGTAACGGAACACGGTATCTTTGAACTGCCAGAATAGGAAATGAGGTGGTGCTTATGATTGATGATATGGCGGTTTATATTGCTAATCTTGGCAAATACAATGAGGGCTATTTAGTCGGTGCTTGGTTCACGTTCCCCATTGACGAGGAAGATGTGAAAGAAAAAATCGGCTTGAATGAACAGTATGAGGAATACGCTATCCATGATACCGACAACTTCCCCATTGCGATTGGCGAGTATGTTTCCATTGAAGAACTCAACGAGATGTATGAAATGATAGAGGAACTTCCCGACTATATCGTAGAATGTCTGGACGAATTTATCAGCCACTATGGGACGCTGGAAGAAGTCGTGGAACACAAGGACGATATTTATTATTATCCCGACTGTGAAACCATGACAGACGTTGCCTACTACTACATAGACGAATTGCAGGCACTTGGCGACATTCCACACAGCTTACAGAACTATATTGACTATGAAGCCTACGGGCGAGATTTGGATATGGGCGGTTGCTTTATTGAAACAAGCCGAGGTATGTGCGAGATACCATATTAACGCTGGAAGATCAGCGACAAGCATAGTTGCTACTGACAGCGTATTTCTCTTTTAAGGGACAGTCTGAAAATGGCTGTCCTTTTCTATTTTGAAAGGAGCTGAAAGAACTTGAAAAAGATTAAATCTTATACGGGTATCTGGAACGTGGAAAAAGTCTTGTATGCAATCAATGACTTTAACTTACCCTTTCCCGTTACCTTTACACAGATTACATGGTTTGTGATTACAGAATTTATCATCATTCTGTTTGGGGATATTCCCCCACTTTCCATGATTGAGGGAGCATTTCTCAAATATTTTGGTATTCCCGTTGCTCTCACTTGGTTTATGTCGCAGAAAACCTTTGACGGAAAGAAACCGTACAGCTTTTTGAAATCACAGATAACCTATGCCCTGCGACCTAAAATCACTTATGCAGGAAAAGCCGTAAAACTGCATAAGCAGACCTTGAATGAAACAATCACGGCAGTAAGGAGTGTGAACTATGTTCCCGATAAAATATATTGACAACAACCTTGTCTGGAACAAGGACAATGAAGTGTTTGCTTATTATGAGCTGATACCGTATAACTATTCTTTCCTATCCGCAGAGCAGAAATTTATTGTGCATGACAGTTTTCGACAGCTTATCGCACAGTCCCGTGAGGGTAAAATTCATGCCTTGCAGATTGCCACGGAAAGCTCCATACGAAGTATGCAGGAACAGTCAAAGAAACTGGTAACTGGAAAATTAAAGGAAGTTGCTTACCAGAAGATAGACGAACAGACCGAAGCGTTAGTATCTATGATTGGGGACAATCAAGTGGACTACCGCTTTTTTCTTGGCTTTAAGCTCATGGTTACGGAAGAACAGCTCAATCTGAAGAACATCAAAAAATCGGCGTGGCTGACGTTCACGGAATTTCTCCATGAAGTGAACCACACGCTGATGAATGATTTTGTTTCCATGCCGAATGATGAAATCAACCGTTACATGAAAATGGAAAAGTTACTGGAAAATAAAATCTCCCGTCGCTTTAAGGTGCGTCGCTTGGAAATCAACGATTTTGGGTATCTCATGGAACATCTTTACGGCAGGGACGGTATCGCCTATGAAGATTATGAGTATCAGCTACCAAAGAAAAAATTGAACAAAGAAACGCTGATAAAATACTACGACCTTATCCGTCCGACAAGGTGTGTGATTGAAGAAAGCCAGCGATATTTACGCTTGGAACATGAGGACAAGGAAAGTTATGTGTCCTATTTTACCGTCAATGCGATTGTCGGCGAGCTTGATTTTCCGTCAAGTGAAATCTTCTATTTCCAGCAACAGCAATTCACATTCCCCGTTGATACTTCTATGAATGTAGAAATCGTGGAAAATCGAAAAGCATTAACGACAGTCCGCAACAAGAAAAAGGAATTGAAAGACCTTGACAATCACGCTTATCAAGCAGGAAGTGAAACCAGCTCAAATGTGGTGGACGCATTAGACAGCGTGGACGAACTGGAAACGGACTTAGACCAGAGCAAAGAAAGTATGTATAAGTTAAGCTACGTGATACGGGTGTCTGCACCCGATCTTGACGAGCTGAAACGCCGTTGTGATGAAGTCAAGGACTTTTACGACGACCTCAATGTAAAGCTGGTGCGTCCTGCTGGGGATATGCTGGGGCTTCATTCTGAATTTTTACCTGCCAGCAAGCGATATATCAACGACTATGTGCAGTATGTAAAATCAGACTTCTTGGCAGGGCTTGGCTTTGGAGCGACCCAGCAGTTAGGGGAAACTACGGGTATCTATATGGGCTATTCCGTTGATACGGGAAGAAATGTGTACCTGCAACCGTCTTTAGCTTCGCAGGGCGTAAAAGGCACAGTTACAAATGCCCTTGCTTCTGCTTTTGTCGGTTCGCTTGGCGGTGGTAAGTCGTTCTGCAACAATCTTCTTGTGTATTATTCGGTGTTGTTTGGGGGACAAGCGGTTATCTTAGACCCAAAATCAGAGCGTGGCAACTGGAAAGAAACACTTCCAGAAATCGCCCATGAAATCAATATCGTAAATCTTACCAGCGACAAGGACAATGCAGGGCTTCTTGACCCGTTTGTGATTATGAAGAATGTAAAAGACGCTGAAAGTCTGGCAATCGACATCTTGACATTCCTTACGGGTATTTCCTCTAGGGACGGCGAAAAATTCCCCGTACTTCGTAAAGCAGTTCGTTCCGTTACCCAGAGCGACAGTCGGGGGTTGCTCCATGTGATAGACGAGCTACGCCGTGAAGATACGCCCATATCAAGAAATATCGCAGACCATATCGACAGCTTCACGGACTACGACTTTGCACATCTGCTGTTTTCGGACGGTACGGTAGAAAATGCTATCAGTCTGGATAACCAGCTCAATATCATTCAAGTAGCCGATCTTGTACTGCCAGATAAAGACACGACCTTTGAGGAATACACGACCATTGAATTATTGTCGGTGTCTATGCTAATTGTGATTAGTACCTTTGCCCTTGATTTTATCCATTCGGACAGAAGTATTTTTAAGATTGTAGATTTGGACGAAGCATGGGCGTTCTTAAATGTGGCACAAGGGGAAACCTTATCAAATAAGCTGGTTCGTGCTGGACGAGCTATGCAGGCAGGCGTTTATTTTGTTACACAATCTTCTGGTGACGTGTCAAAGGAAAGTCTGAAAAACAATATCGGCTTAAAATTCGCTTTCCGTTCTACTGACATCAACGAGATAAAGCAGACCTTAGAATTTTTCGGTATCGACAAGGACGACGAAAACAACCAGAAACGGCTTCGTGATTTGGAGAACGGACAATGCTTATTGCAGGACTTATACGGGCGTGTCGGTGTGGTGCAGATACACCCAGTCTTTGAAGAACTGCTACACGCCTTTGATACCAGACCGCCCGTACAGAGAAATGAGGTGGAGTGATGAAAGAAAGGATAAAAGGTGCGTTCACAAAAAAGAAGATTTTCCACTTTCTCAAAATGGCTCTGTTCGTGGTGGCACTCTCCCTTATCCTGCTTTCACTTCTGGGGACGGTGGCTCATGCAACGGGGCTTGTGGACGATACCATAAACGCAGAAAATCTTTACTCAAAATATCCCCTTTCCAACTACCAGCTTGATTTTTATGTGGATAATAGCTGGTCGTGGTTGCCGTGGAACTGGCTGGACGGGATTGGAAAATCGGTGCAGTACGGGCTTTACTGCATTACCAACTTTGTCTGGACGATAAGCCTTTATTTAAGCAATGCTACGGGCTATGTGGTGCAGGAAGCCTATAAGCTGGACTTCATTAACGATATGGCAGAGAGTATCGGGCAGAGCATACAGACCCTTGCAGGCGTAACACAGAACGGCTTTTCTTCTACGGGCTTTTATGTTGGTTTCCTGCTTCTCATTATCTTAGTGGTGGGACTTTATGTTGCCTATACGGGACTTATCAAACGGGAAACCAGCAAGGCACTTCACGCCGTTATCAACTTTGTAGTGGTGTTCGTACTGTCCGCTTCGTTTATCGCCTATGCTCCCGATTACATCAAGAAGATAAATGAATTTTCATCAGACATCAGCACCGCTTCTTTGGACTTGGGAACAAAAATCATGCTCCCAAACTCTGACAGCGTGGGCAAGGACAGCGTGGACTTGATACGGGACAGCTTATTTTCTATTCAAGTACAACAGCCGTGGCTACTTCTACAATTCGGTAACAGCAACGCAGAAGAAATCGGGGCAGACCGTGTGGTCGCTCTTGTATCGGCAAGTCCAGAGGACGAGGACGGGAAAACCAGAGAGGAAGTCGTGAAAACAGAAATCGAGGACAACGACAACAACAATCTGACGATACCGCAGGTTGTAAACCGTTTAGGCATGGTGTTCTTCCTACTGTTCTTCAATTTAGGGATAACAATATTTGTATTCTTACTTACGGGCATGATGTTGTTCAGCCAGATACTTTTTATTATCTTTGCAATGTTTTTACCTATCAGTTTTCTACTTTCCATGATACCGAGCTATGAAAGCATGGCAAAGCAGGCAATCGTGAGGGTGTTTAATACCATTATGACACGGGCAGGAATAACGCTCATTGTAACGGTGGCGTTCAGTATTTCCAGTATGTTTTATAACATATCCACAGACTATCCATTTTTCATGGTGGCGTTTTTGCAGATAGTATGTTTCGCTGGTATCTACATGAAGCTGGGCGATTTAATGAGTATGTTCTCTTTGAACGCTAATGACAGTCAAAGCATGGGACGAAGAATTTTCCGCAGACCGTATCTGTTTATGCGACATAGGGCTAGGCGTATGGAACACCGTATTGCAAGGGCGGTAAGTGCTGGCGGTATTTCGGGCGGTGTCGCTGGTGCGGTGGCTGGAAGTGCCGTTGCTGGAAAACGAGCTGAAAGAAAAAATACAGCTTCTAAAGAAAATCGGGGCAATATCACTTCCAGCATGGGACAGCGTGCAGGCTCAAAGGTGGGTGCTGTCTTAGATACGAAAAATAAAGTGAAAGACAAGGCAAACGCTGTCAAAGAAAACATCAAGGATATGCCGACGCAAACCGCTTATGCGGTGTATTCCGCAAAGGAAAAGGCAAAGTCCAGCGTGTCTGACTTTAAGCGTGGCATGGTGCAGGAACAGAAGTCCAGACAGACGGGACGATTGGAAAAGCAGGAACAGCATAGACAAAATATCGCTGACAAGCGTATGGAGCTTCAAAAAGCACAAGAAGCTAGGCAGGCACAGCGAAAGGCTGACAGATCAGCGACAACGGGAGCTACCCGTCCCCATGAGCGACCAGCCACAGCTTCAACCATTCCAAAGCCGAGTACAGAAAAAACGCAGGAAATCAAACGCCCTGCCACAGCGACCACTTCAAAAGCAAGCGAGCCAGTCAAGACAAGCGTTATCAAAGAGCGTCCGCTATCTTCTGGTGCTTCTGATAGAAAAGCAACCCAGCTTACACAGCAAGTACATAGGCAGAATGTAGAAAAAGTAGTATTGCAGGAAACACGCCAGAATTACACCAAAGACCGCAGGAAAAAGGTTCAGCAGACCCATAGCGTCCAGAAGAACCAACAGACCATAGAGAAAAGCCGTAATCTTGTAACGAAGAAAGGACAGAAGAAAAAATGAAACTGAAACATATCGCTCTTATTGGCAGTCTGTTTCCTATCCTCTTTTCTCTGGTGCTTTTCTTTGGTGTCCTCATTAGTGCGGACAGCGACGATGAGAACAGCAATTTTTCTTCTGGCATTACGGGTATGAACCTATCCGCAGAAGTCTTGAAACATCAGCCTATGGTGGAAAAATACGCCAAAGAATACGGTATTTCCGAGTATGTCAATGTATTGTTGGCTATCATTCAAGTAGAAAGTGGCGGTACGGCAGTAGATGTTATGCAGAGTTCGGAAAGTCTTGGTTTACCGCCTAACTCTTTAGATACAGAAAGCTCAATCAAGCAGGGGTGTAAATATTTTGCGTCCCTGCTTTCTTCCTGCAAAAATCAAGGTATCGACGATTTGAATGTAGCGATACAGTCCTATAATTATGGCGGTGGCTATGTGGGATATGTGGCAGGAAAAGGAAAGAAACATACATACAATCTTGCAGAGAGCTTCGCTCGTGAGAAATCGGGTGGAAAGAAAGTAACCTATACGAACCCGATAGCCGTTGCGAAGAATGGGGGCTGGCGGTATGGCTATGGAAATATGTTCTATGTGGAATTAGTCAATCAGTATTTAGCTGTACCGCAGGTATCAGGAGAACTGGCACAAAAGGTAATGAATGAAGCGTTGAAATATCAAGGCTGGAAATATGTGTATGGTGGCAGTAACCCGAACACTTCCTTTGATTGTAGCGGACTTGTGCAATGGTGCTATGGAAAAGCTGGTATCTCTTTACCGAGAACGGCACAGGCACAGTATGACGCTACCCAACATCTTCCACTCTCGCAGGCAAAGGCTGGGGACTTGGTATTTTTCCATTCCACCTATAACGCTGGAAGTTATGTAACACACGTCGGTATTCTTGTTTCGCCGACACAGATGTACCATGCAGGCGACCCGATAGGATATGCAGACCTAAGCAGTAGTTACTGGCAACAGCACTTAATCGGTGCAGGACGAGTAAAACAATAGAAAGGACTTGAAAATATGTTTAAGAAGAATAAGAAACAGACAGAAACTCTCAAAGAACCAAAAGAAAAAAAGGTGCGTACTGTCAAGGTAGGTACACATAAGAAAACCGTGATTGCGTTGTGGGTGGTGCTTATCGCAAGCGTGAGTTTTGGGGGGTATAAGAATTTTACGGCTATCGACCAGCACACGACCCATGAAAAAGAAATCATTGAACTTCGCTTGCAGGACACCAACGGGATAGAAAATTTCGTGAAGAACTTTGCGAAGTCTTATTACACGTGGAATAACAGCAAAGAAGCGATTGAAGCAAGGACGCAGGCAATCAGCAGTTATCTGACAAAGGAATTGCAGGACTTGAATGTTGATACAATCAGAACGGATATACCAACCAGCTCCACAGTTACAGATGTGATTATCTGGTATATCGAGCAATCGGGAACGGACACTTTTTCTGCTACCTACGAAGTAGATCAGCAGATAAAAGAGGGAGAACAGACAAGCAATGTGAAAGCGACCTATATAGTAAAAGTCCATGTAGACGCTGACGGGGATATGGTAATCATTCAGAACCCTACTCTTGCACCAGCAATCGAAAAATCAGACTATGAGCCTAAGACACCAGAAGCAGACGCAAGCGTAGACGCTGATACCGTCAATGACGCTACCGCATTTCTGGAAACATTCTTTAAGCTGTATCCAACAGCCACAGAAAAAGAACTTGCCTATTATGTAACGGGAAATGTGCTTGAACCTATCGGCAGGGACTATCTTTATTCTGAACTGGTAAACCCTATCTTTACAAAGGACGGGGATAATGTGAAAGTCAAGGTTGCCGTGAAATTCCTTGATAATCAAACAAAGGGGACGCAGGTATCGCAATATGAGCTTGTACTACATAAGGATAGCAACTGGAAGATTGTAGGATAAATGATAATAAAGCGTGTATTTCAGTACAGATTTACACGCTTTTTCTATATGGCATAATCATAAATTCCACACAAAAAGTAAGAAATATGTTATAATAAGCTGAAATTATAATAAGGCGGTGGCTAAATGGCAAAACAAAAGTATTCTTTTGACAGCAAGATACACATTTATAGAGCTACAAAACGAATGAGCCAGCAAGAACTCGCTGACCTTGTTGGAGTATCTCGGCAAACGATAATACAGCTTGAAAGAAACCGATACAATCCGTCCATGTTGTTAGCATATAGTATTGCGAAAGTATTTGATGTAGCGATTGAAGATTTATTTGACTTTGAGGAGGCAGAAAAATGATTGAGTGGATAACGCTTTTATTAGACAGCAAATTTTTAATGCGAGCAAATGGAATACTCGGCTTTTTGCTTTTGGGCTTCTTTGTATTCTTCTATTTTTCAAAAGAAGGACGAGATGAAAGAGGTCGAGGACTTATTGCTACTGCTTCGTTAATCGCTTTTGTTGCCTTGTTCTTCCTTTTGAATATTGTGGCAAATAATTTAAGTTGGCTTATGGATAACCATGTTAGGTTAATGAATGGTTTACAGTTATCGTACACCCTATTTCTATTTATTGCTGATATTGCATTGTTGATTTTAAGGAAAATCAAATAGTTTTGAAAAAAGTTAATTTCGCCACGTTTACAACATTTCAGATAAGCGTGGTTGATTTTTTACTTTTGATGTAAGAAATACTTTATAATTAGATTGAAAAGTATTACAATAAAAGAGGGAGAGAACTTCCAACAATTTTGAAAGGAGTTGCGATTATGGCAGACAAACATTTAACAGAAAATTTAAAAGGAAATTATTTTTCAAGCGAAAGAAAAGACATGACATTTTTAAAAGGCATTACTTTAGTTGCGTTACTTCCCATTTGGGCTGGATATGCTTTTGCCCTTTATAATGGAGATAGCAACAATTTGTCAAATTATTCTTTATTGATTTTAGCGTTTTCTGCAATGAATTTTAATGCTATATGCGGAGTAGAAAAAATAGAAAACAAAGTCTTGAATTTGGTTGCTAAGTTGGACGGTGTTTTATTTTTCGTTTGGGTATTTGTAACTATTATTCAATTACTTTTAAAATAAATGGGAAAGGTGTTGTATTATGGCTATCTTAAAAAAAAGAGATATAAAAAAAGCATTGAAAGCAGGAGCAAAAGCTGGCGGTGTATCATTGGCTGATGTTCGGGCTGATATAGAAGCGACGATTGATGAAGCTATGAACAGCACCGACCCAGAAGTGCAGGCGAATTTCAAAAGGTATTTTGGAAATAAACGCCCTACGGCAGAAGAATATATTTATACGATTACCAAAAAGACAAAGATTTAAGAAAAGGAAAAAGGCTTACGTACATGATTGATCACGCAAGCCTTTTTCCTTTTCAGTTACAATTTAATTATAAATGTGTTTTATATTATAAATGCTTAGAAATGGCTAAGAAATTTCAAAATATAGTAGAAAGGCGGAAAAAATATGGATTATGTTTTAGAAACAAGAGGATTAGAAAAAAAGATTAAAAATGAAAACATTATAAAAGGAATTTCTTTGAAAGTACCAAAAGGAGAAACTTATGGTTTATTAGGTCCTAATGGAGCAGGTAAAAGTACAACTATGAAACTCCTTTGCGGACTGTTAAAGGCTAGTAGTGGAGAAATTATTTTTGATGGAAAGAAATGGTCAAAAGATACTTTAAATAAAATAGGTGTTTTAATTGAAAATCCTGCAATTTATGGAAATTTAACTGCGAGAGAAAATATGAAAATTCATGCTTGTATGTTAGGAGTATCAGAAAGTGAAGTAAAACGTGTTCTGACATTGTTAAAAATGGATAAAACCGGAAAGAAAAAAGTCTCAAATTTTTCTCTCGGTATGAAACAACGTTTAGGAATTGCAATAGCTCTTTTAGGCAATCCCAGTCTAGTTATTCTAGATGAACCAACGAATGGATTAGACCCGATTGGTATTCAAGAATTAAGAGATTTAATAAAAAGGTTAAATGAAAGTGGGATTACAGTTTTAGTTTCCAGCCATAATCTTGCAGAAATTCAACACATAGCGTCTTATGTAGGAATTATCATAAATGGAAAATTAAAATATGAGGGAAAAGTGAATAACAATGACAATTTAGAAAATATCTTTATGAATGTTACTAGAGAGGAGGAATATTCTTATGTATAGATTATTTCGTTCAGAATTATTAAAATCGAAGCGAACATTGCTTAGACCAACTCTTTTTATAGGAGCTGTAATATTTTCTGTTTTGCTGATGATAGTTGCAAATTTAGCACCTGATGCTTTAGAAAAATCATGGGAACATTATACAAAGATGATTTTCAATATGTGGACAATATCATTCAATACATTAGGAATTTCATTGCTATGTATATTAACAGAATATACAGAAAAGAAAAATAATACCTATCGTTCGATTTATGTAGAAGCACGTTCAACGAAAAGGGTTTGGATAGCAAAATTATTTGCTTTGGCATTTTATTCATTTATGACCACTGCTCTATTGACTATTTTTGTTTGTATTTTAGCATTACTTAATCATCTTGGGATAAATACGATAATCTCTGTGTTGGAAATGGGTGGTATAACATGGCTAACATCTTTACCTATTATTCCCATTGCTTTGTTTTGTGCGCATAACTTTAAAACTGTGGGAGCATTGGGAATAGGCTTTTTGGGATTTATTTCAGCACCTATCATGGCACCAGAGAATTATTGGATATTTAATCCATACAGTTATGGTGTAAGAGGTGTTGTACCTATTACCAAAATTCACCCAAATGGAATTGTTTTAGAAAATACAAGTGAGTTATTAAACACACATACAATTATAGTAGCTATATTATTAGCTCTTATATGTTTTGCAATATTTACGTTGGTAACATCATTCATTTTTTCGCAAAGAGAGGGAAATTAAAATGTATTTTATGAAAGCCTTACGTGTAGAACATATAAAGAGCAAGCGAACTATGTTAAACATAATTCCTTTCGCATTATCACTTATAGTAACTATTTGTATTTTGTTTATTTGTAGAACGAGTAATAAAGACGAAATTGTTTCTAATAGTTTGTATTATTGGATAAACATTTCATCTATAGCTGTACCTCTGTTGGTGGGAATTTTAGCTGGCATTATGGGAGAACAAGAACAAGAAGCTGGTAATTATCAAGTAATAAGAAAAAGTATTCATAGAGGGCAAAATTTCTTTTTTAAATCTTTATATTTATTAAGTTTATTAGCTTACTTTGTGTTTTTTTCTATGATATTATTATATATTAGTATTTGGAGTGTTTATCACCCAGACAATTTTACGGCTCTTCTATTTTTGAAAACAGCACTTATTTTTATGGTAGGTTCTCTTTTCCTTGTACCTTTTCAACTGTGGAGTAGTTTTTATTTCAATATGGGTGCTTCGATAGGCTTCGGTATTTTTGGAACGATATTTGTTGCTTATATTAGTTCATTACCTATGATTGAAGAAAGAATATGGAGATTAATTCCGTGGACATGGTCTATGAAAACGACAAGTATTTATTTTGATAATAATACTTTGAATGTACAAGGTGTAAATTTACCATTAGATTTAATGATACAATTATTGTTCTTCGTACTTCTTTTTGTTGGAATAGTATTATGGTTTAAAAAATGGGAGGGGCAAACAAAGGGATAAAGGAGAAATTTGTATGGCTAAAATATTAGTAACTAAGACTTCCCATACCTGAAATGGGCTTCGCTCCTTGAAAATTCAATATTTCAGATGACAAAATAGTGATTTATGCCCCTATAGACTCTGGATGGAGTGCGTTACGCAGATATTTCGGTAGTCTT